>NZ_JAFLQW010000212.1 GCF_017313335.1 Phormidium pseudopriestleyi FRX01
CAGTCGCCACCACATCCGGTTGCTCCACCATCGATAAATGGCCGCATTCAGGAATTTCAATCACATTCATCCCTCCATGTTCAAAGAGGGCATGAAAACTGGCCAAATGCCGAACATACTTCGGTTCCATCACCTTATCCTTCGTGCCGGTGATGAAATAAACCGGTTGGGTGAGTTGGGAAACCAGTTGAGGAAGCCGGTGAACCTCCTCTTCCGTCGTGGAATCGAGCAAAGCCCCGATCGCCGCCTCCGGGTGAGCTATAACAAAATCTAGCAGCCGTTGCCTTGCCCAATGGCGTGGGAGGGGATGGGCGACACTATCGCGAGTAAATAACCAATCAATGCCCGGGAGATGGCATAGCCAACGGGGGCGCATTTTTACAAAAACCTGTCCGGCAGCCCTGAAACGTTCAAATTCTTCTTTCAGATAGATGCCTCCCCCCGAATTGACACAGAGTGCCCCTTTGACCTTAGAGGGGAGTTTATAAGCGCCCCACAGGGCGATACTGCCTCCGAGGGAGTGACCAATCAGCCATGTAGTGGAGATATTGAGTTTGTCGAGCAAGACTTCCAAATCTCGGGCATAGGCGCTGGGAGTGTAGCCTGCATGGGATTGGGCTGTTGGGTGGGGATAGGGTTGAGAGTCTCCAAATCCGCGCAAGTCATAACAGAGGCACTGATAATCGACCGACAGGCGATCGATTAGGGGTTGCCAATAGCGGCGGCTGAGGAGCCAACCGTGGATAAAAACCAGAACATGGGGAGAGGGGCGAGGGTCTGTGAGTTCATAAGCGTGAGGAACCCCCAGGATGTCAATCGTTTCCATGTTGTTATCAAGAGCGAAGAAATCGTCTGAATACAATCACTTAGGCGATCGCACAGGAGGGAGAAGCCAGCGATCGACACAGCCGGTCCAAGGGGACCACCAGAGTAGCGGGAGGACAATAGAGCCTCCTTCTTGTCAAAAATCGAACCCTTGGGTTTTCAGGCACAAGGTTTGGATGGACTTAGGGATAGCTAGGGCCAAAATGCCGTTTCAAAAGCGCCTCCCGAGCAATCGCTGCCGCACGCCTTCAGCAATCTTTTGTCCGAGGTATTCGGGAATCAGACTTTCATTGGGTCCGAGTAAATAAAGAATCAGGCGGGTTCGTCCCCGCCAAACCAGTAAATTCGCATTGACGACCAGTAAATCCTCTTGCCAGATGGCGTACATCACTTTATAGAACAATCCAGGCTGGTTATCGGCTTCAATCAGAAGGGCGGGAAGATGGAAAACCGGATCGACATAAAACTCGGTTTCCACATCCTCTAAACCGGCATCCAGATTAAATTCGACCGCCAGCATTTCTTCCACTTCAAAGTGACCCGCCAGGGCTTCACGAACAGCCCGACAGACATTTTCTCCAGTCTTGTCTGTGAGTGCTTTACCCCCCCGAGACACCACCAATTTGATAAAGACCAACATCGGTGGATAAATTTGGCCGTAAAGGCTCAGACTGTGGATCGTGAGTCCGTAGGCAGCCAGAACCCCAAAAATGTCACTCAGCAAAAAAGATTGATTGCGGTAGGCAAAATGCAGAGCACTTTTGGTCCCTTCGGGTCGGAGTTCAATGACTGCTTGTTTAGTTCGGTAAAGCTGGTAGGCGAGCTTGAGATTTTGGAGCTGAATTTCACTGCTGACAAATTGTTCATAGAACTGCGGAAACGCTCGGTTAAAGCGTTTGAGCAGGTCCATCGTAGATGATTTTAAACCCGGTGCCATATTGGGTGTGGGAGAACTCGCTAGCTCCTGTCAAAAACACAAAGGTAGACAGCAGCCCGGGGTCCTTTACGATAGAACAATGATTGGATGGCGAAAAATAGGATAGTTTCGTCATGTTTAACCCTGGCTGGAACTGTCATACCCTGGGATCCGAGCCAATGCACGACTCGCAACGATCTGCTCTTTTTGCATCTCCCCAACCCAAAGAGGGCCTTTTGACAAGTTCAAGCCGAGGCTAATCTCGGGGGATGGGTTAAGCCTCGGCTAATCTGGACAAAGGGGGCGTACCCGGTCTCGTCAGCTCCCGATCGCAATTGGGGGCCTAGCTCAAGACAGGGTTGCATCAACTGGGCTGAGGTAGATTGCTATATTAATCCTATGCCATCATGGGGGACACTCTGACGATCGCCACGGGGGATTGCGATTCTCTCGGGCTTTTGGCTGAAACTTTAGGCCATCCATCCCTCGGACTAAACGGGATTTCAGTCTAGCCATTTTCCTTGTGGAAGGGTTAGCATCTTCCTGGCGATCGGCGTAAGTCGCGACTTGCCACTGTACAATCATAGACGGGTACGCCATGCCGTTGCACCGTCAAGCAGCAGTTTACCGTTTGTTCAACCTCGCGATCGCCCCAAAAGGGTCGATGCATCTGTTGGCACCCCCTGCTTATCCTCGGTGGGGGATAGCGTTTGTCCACCCCGTTCTCCTACCTTAACCAAACCTTCATGGGTTTTTGGAAAAATTTATTTAGCGGTTCTGATACGTCTTCTGCGCCGATCGGGGCGCAAATCGATGGATATCAATCTGCCGGGAGTAGCGATCGCCCCGGCATCAATCCTCGTGTCTATTTCAGTACAGATCGAGATATCGACCTTTATGAACTAGAAGAACTCTGTGATGCAGTCGGCTGGTCTCGTCGCCCCCTGCGTAAGGTTAAAAAAGCAATTCAGTACAGTTTTCTCGTGGTTTCTATGTGGGAAATGCGCGGGAAAACCCGTCGCTTGATCGGCTTTTCCCGCGCCACCTCAGACCATGCTTTTAATGCCACCATCTGGGATGTCGTGGTTCATCCCGAATACCAAGGCAAAGGGTTCGGCAAGTCCCTGATGAATTACACCATCAAGCGTCTGCGAAGTGAAGATATTAGCAATATCACCCTGTTTGCCGACCCCCATGTGGTCGAGTTCTACCGAACCTTGGGATTTATGTCCGATCCCGAAGGCATTAAAGGAATGTTTTGGTATCCCAATCGTTAGAAAGTCCCACCTAGGCTGCCCGTAGAGTATTTGATCAGTAGGTAAACGCCGTAGATTTTTCAAATGGTAATTTTTGCCGATTCACCTGGGAAATATCCAGGATGACACAGGGTTTTACCTTCTTTTGAGTCAGGGCAGCAGTCATCCTCACTGGAAAGTGGAAAAGCTGTAGGGATTTGTACGATCGCTTTTACCGTTTGGTACTAGAATGCAACAGCTAGAGCGATCAAGACCGCTCAAGATCTCTATATTTGGAGTGGAGTAAGGTGATGGGTGAATTAGAAACTATGGGAGTTGGCATTGTTGGGGCATCAGGATATGGTGGCGTTCAACTCGTTCGGCTGATTAGAGATCATCCCCAACTAGATTTAGTGTACTTAGGTGGCGATAGCAGTGCGGGTAAACCGTTCTCGGATCTGTATCCTCATTTTTCCCTGGCTACTGACCTGCTGATTGAGTCAGTGGATATTGACACGATCGCCGATCGCTGTCAAGTGGTTTTTCTCTCCTTACCCAATGGGTTAGCCTACCAAATGGCCCCCCGGTTACTGGAAAAAGGCTGCAAGGTTCTGGATCTCTCTGCCGACTATCGATTTAGTAATTTAGAAACCTATAAAAATTGGTACGGTGGCGATCGCGGTGATGCCGAAACCGCTGCGGTGGCTGTCTATGGCTTGCCGGAATTATATCGCGATCGCATCAAGGATGCCCAACTCATCGGCTGTCCCGGTTGCTATCCCACCGCCAGCATTCTCGCCTTGGCCCCCCTACTCAAACAAGGCATGATTGTCCCCAATAGCGCCATCATTGACGCTAAATCGGGCATTTCCGGTGGCGGACGCCAAGCGAAAACCAATCTTCTCCTCGCCGAAGCAGATAACTCCGTCTGTGCATACGGGGTAGCGCGTCATCGCCACACCCCAGAAATCGAGTCCATTGGTAGCGATCTCGCCGGACAAGATATCCTTGTCCAGTTCACCCCCCACCTGATACCGATGGTTCGGGGAATTCTCTCTACCGTCTACGCCACCTTACGGGATCCCGGTCTAGTCCGGGAAGATTTGGTCACCATTTACACCGCCTTTTATCGCAATAGTCCTTGGGTGCGGGTCCTCCCTGCGGGAGTTTATCCTCAAACCAAGTGGGCGATGAACAGTAATATGTGTTACCTCGGGGTAGAAATTGACCAACGGACCGATCGCGCGATCGTGATTTCCGCCATTGATAACCTCCTCAAAGGTCAAGCAGGTCAAGCTATCCAATGTTTGAATATTATGATGGGTTGGGATGAAACCCTCGGATTGCCCGAACTCGGTTTCTATCCCTAAAAATTAAGGCAAAAGGGCTAATGGGACTCTTTCCCGGTTAGCCCTTTTCCCTCCAATTCGGGCTGATCGTTCTAGATATCCAATGGCATCGCTGGTGTTGGAAAACTCCCGTCCCACGAAAGAACTCAGGGTCATGGCGAGGATGCCACTCCCGTCTAACTTCTCCTGAATGCGACACAGGCGACTACATTAATTAAATTTTCGGAAGTTTCAACCTCAAGAATGCAGCCAGTCATGGTATAATTCCCTGTAGATTATTGTTTGGAATTACCGGGTTGTCAGGCCGTTTTTTTTTAGTTTCCTCAAACCATAAATCTATATTACAGGCCATTTAATAGATTCTCAAGAGGGGGCAAACTCCCGATTTCATCCCCGAGGGCAACGAGTAGCCATGAACGAGAAAAAAGAATTGCATCCCAATTCTCTAAAAATTTTGACCTACCACGAGGGTCGTCCGCAAAAATGGGGAGCAAAAATTTAATCTGAGACTTGCCGGACATCTAAGGAAAATAAGGTATAATATACCCAAAAAGTCGCAACTAAATAATTGATATACGGTCAAAACCTGGACAAGCTGTCTGGCTCCTCATTGATGTGCGTAAGCCAGAGTTATGGGAAAATGGAACAATGATTTACAAAGCTTTGCGCACCAAACTAAAACTCAATGACCATCAAGCCACCTTGATGGCTAAACACGCGGGCTATGCTAGATTTGTTTTTAATTGGGGATTACGCTTATGGATCTCAGCTGCTCACGAGGGACTAAAACCTAACGTCAATTCTATCAAAAAGGTTTTTACTAATCATGTAAAACCTGAATATCCTTGGATGTCTGAATTATCCTCTAGAGTTTATCAATATGCCTTGATTAATTTAGGAGATGCGTTCAAACGCTTCTTTAAAGGCATCAGCAAGTATCCTAAGTTTAAGAAGAAAGGCTACCACGATAGTTTTACTCTTGACAACTGTGGAAAACCAATCAGGCTGTCAGGAACTCGCCATAAGCATCCCTTTGTTGGCTGGGTTTCTACATTTGAAGCCATACCAGAAAGTCGGGTTAAGAAAGTCACGATAACGCGCCAAGCTGGTGACTGGTATATCAGCTTTTTTGTGGAAATTTCCCAAGAAATTACACCTAAATGTCGAGAGAGAATCGGGGTTGACCTAGGAATTAACACTTTGGCGACTTGCTCCGATGGGACAAAGTTCTCTAATCCCAAGGCCTATAAATCAGCCGCCCAAAAACTAGCTCGATTACAACGCCATTTAAGTCGCCAAACCAAAGGCTCGAAAAATTGGCATAAATGTCTTTTAAAAGTTCAAAGGCTACATCAACAAGTAGCAAATATTCGGCTGGATACAATTCATAAACTGACTACTTTTTTGGCTAAGAACCACAGCCAAGTAGTCATTGAAGATTTGAATGTGTCTGGAATGTTGAAAAAATCATCGGTTGGCCGGTTCTATTGCTGATGCCTCATTTTATGAGTTCCGTCGGCAACTGGATTACAAGACAGAACGATATGGGTCAAAATTGATAATGGCCGACAGATTTTATCCATCCAGTCAACTGTGTTCTAATTGCGACGCTCGACAAAAAATGCCGTTAAATCAACGGACTTTTCAGTGTCAGAACTGTGGTCTGACAATTGATAGAGATTTGAATGCTAGTATAATTTTAGAAAAATCGCCGGGCTTCGACGATTACACTTGTGGACGGGGTGCTGCCGACAGTCCCGGACGAAGCAAGAAATAAACATCAATATCCGGCCATGTCCGGGTTTGTCTAAGTTTTATAAAGCAGAAAAAAAGAAAACCCGGAAGCTCACCGTTACAGAAACGGGTTGGGAAGGTGTGGTGGCGATCGCCCAGGAGCAAGGTCATAGCGTCAGCGAACTTTTAGAAATGCTAGGCCTCGCTCAACTGTCTTTGCAAGTTAAAGATATCCAGCAATAAAAGGTTGTTTCCCAACAATAAAAATAGACGGGAGTGACAAACCTAGGGCTGTTTCATTCTAAAATTTTTCTGACCCCGTAAGCTTTACAGCCCAAGGGTTTTCGGCCTTATTTCCTAAGTTGAAACTAAGAACAAGAAACCACCCCGTCCCTTCGGGACACCCCTCCAAGGGAGGGGAATCAGCCTGGATCCCACCGCCAGATAAAGCGATTGAACAATCCAAAAATTAATTGGGCCAGGAGAATGAAACAGCCCTATGACAAACCCCCGCCTGATGACTTAATTAAAAACAATAGACTTCTTGCAGAATTGTCTTAAGATTCTCTTAAGCCCCCCTTTTTAAGGGGGGTTGGGGGGATCTCTACAGTATTTGCAAGAGGTCTAATCAAAGCGATCGCAACACTGCCAACAAACCCTTGGATTAACACCCAGGGGTTTGTTGTTTTAAGAATTACTTAGAACCCTTTGGTCCTAATCCTACAGTCCCGGCATAAACCGCGCGATCGCCCAACTCATCCTCAATCCGTAACAACCGATTGTACTTCGCCACCCGTTCGCTACGACACAGAGAACCCGTCTTAATTTGACCCGCCCTTGTTGCCACCGCTAAATCAGCGATCGTCGTATCTTCCGTTTCCCCGGAACGGTGGGAAATCATCGACCGGAAACCATTGCGAGTTGCCATATCAATCGTTTCCAAAGTCTCCGTCAACGTGCCAATTTGATTGAGCTTAATCAAAATAGCATTTCCGGCACCCATCTCGATTCCTCGTTTCAGACGAGTGTGATTCGTCACAAACAAATCATCCCCGACTAATTGGACGCGATCGCCCAATTTATCGGTCAACAACTTCCAGTTTTCCCAATCATCCTCATGCAATCCATCCTCAATAGAAACAATCGGATATTCATCGACTAACTTCGCCAAATAATCGATTAACTCGCTAGGTTCATGAGCCTTTCCCTCATAAACATACTTGCCATCCTTGTAAAACTCACTGGCAGCCACATCCATAGCCAGAGAAACCTCTTCCCCGGGTTTGTATCCAGCCTTTTTAATCGCCAACATCAAGATTTCCAACGCCGCTTGATTCGACTCCAAATTCGGCGCAAAACCGCCTTCATCACCAACCCCAGTCAGCAATCCCTTCTCATCCAAAACACTGCTGAGAGAGGCAAACACCTCCGCACCCCAGCGCAGGGCCTCCTTAAACGAAGAGGCCCCGGACGGCACAATCATAAACTCCTGAAAATCCACATTATTCGCCGCGTGAGCACCGCCATTAATCACATTCATCAAAGGCACCGGCAACAAATTTGCCAGAGGACCGCCCAGATAGCGATAAAGGGGAATCTGGAGGGCATTTGCTCCCGCCTTAGCCGTTGCTAAGGAAACGCCCAGAATGGCATTCGCGCCCAAATTTGACTTATTGGGGGAACCATCTAAACGAATCATGGCATAGTCGATCGCCCCTTGATCCAGGGCATCCATTTCCACCAAACTGGGAGCGATTTTATTTTCGACATTCTCAACCGCTTTTGTCACCCCTTTGCCACCGTAGCGCTTCTTGTCTCCATCCCGGAGTTCATGGGCCTCAAAACTGCCCGTCGAGGCTCCACTTGGGACCTGGGCTAAACCCATTGCACCATTGGCTAAATAGACTTCCGCTTCCACCGTGGGACGTCCCCGAGAGTCGAGGATTTCTCTGGCGCGAATCACTTCAATTGCTGTGCTGTCAATTCCGTTCATTCTTCAGTTTCCCCTGAAATTTCAGATATCCTTGGGCTGAACCTCGGTGAGTTTTTCAGTTCTCACCGTCAAACCCGAAAAAGCAAATTATTGCCTCAAAGTTTTACCATACAGCCAACTTCGGGATTGAGGCACAGATTTAATAAAGTTTCCCGATCGCGATCCAAGGCAGTCTTCCCACCCGATATGAGTGAGCAAACCCTTACCCCTAGAGAGTGCCAACCCGTTTCAAAGCTGAACTCAACCGCCCCTTACAATAAGAGAAAGTCAGGAAACTTGGAGAAAGCATGAGAATTTTACACACGATGTTGCGAGTCGGCAACTTGGAAAAATCCCTGGATTTTTACTGCAACGTTTTGAACATGAAGCTATTGCGGCAAAAAGACTATCCCGGGGGAAAGTTCACCTTGGCATTTGTGGGATATCGCGACGAATCCGAAGAATCGGCGATCGAACTGACCTACAACTGGGATACGGACCACTATGATATTGGGACAGGGTATGGTCATATTGCTCTAGGCGTCGATGACATTTACGCCACCTGCGATCGCATTAAAGCCCAAGGAGGCAAAGTCACCCGTGAACCGGGCCCCATGAAACACGGTTCCACAGTGATCGCCTTCGTAGAAGACCCCAATGGCTATAAAATCGAACTAATTCAAAGCAAAACTGCCTAATCCACACCTTCAGTTTCTAAGTTCCACGTCACAACTTCAGTCGTTTTCTTCCCGTTTGTCGTAACGACTGAAGTGGGTGTATCCCAGTTTGGACAGTCTGCCCTCATCCCCCCGCCTTACAAGAGTAGGTTTTTACTTCCGGTCCCCTCCCCTTGGCAAGGGGAGGGTTAGGGTGGGGTCATAATGTGACGTGCGATCGCACTTGCGCGTGGAATCGATGGGTGGAGTGTCTTTCTGACGTGCGATCGCACGTCAGAAAGAGGTTGGCACCCGCCTCCATACAGGCGCGATCGCTTCCTTTGAGTGCGTAACTCAGGCGATCGCCACGTTATGAGGAACCCCACCCTAACCCTCCCCTTGCCAAGGGGAGGGGACCGGAAGTAAAAAACCTACTCTTGTAAGATCCCCCCCCGCCCCTTCTCCCAAAAAGGGCGGCTTTCATTGGGATGCTCCCACTTCAGTCGTTATTACAAACGGGGGAAACGACTTGAGCATATTCTGCGAGGCCAGCTTAAATGTAGCGGGAATGGGGAAATCCTGGGTAAGGACAGCAGGGAGACCCCGCCAAGAATCTTCCCCTTGAGGCATTCTTCCTTCCCGGGAACGGTGACCCGAGGGAAAAACTCCGATAAGATACCATAGCTATAGAGTCCGGATGCGACTTGCAGCCGGTTAAATCTTAAATCAAAGACTACCTTTGGAGGCAAACAGCACTTATAAAATGCAGCCTACTGACGCCAGCAAATTTACAGACCGCGCTTGGGAAGGGATTGTCAAGTCCCAAGATGTCGCCCGTCGCTACCAACATCAGCAATTAGAAGTCGAACATTTAGCGATCGCCCTTTTAGAACAACCCGAAGGACTCGCCCAGCGGATCCTCACCAAAGCCGGAATTCTGCCAGAGAAACTCGTACAACAAATTAGTACCTTTGCCTCGCGCCAAGCCAAAGTCGGCAATACCAGCCAACTTTACCTCGGGCGCAGTTTAGATCTGTTATTAGATAAGGCCGAAACTGCAAGGCAAAATCTCGATGACCAATTTATATCCATCGAGCATATTTTACTGGCCTTTGCGGAAGACGATCGCCTAGGCCGTCGCGCCCTGAAAGCCTCTACAGTTGACGCCCGCACTCCATTTGAGCAACAACAACTGGATTTGGCGATTAAAGAAATCCGGGGGAGTGCGAAAGTCAAGGACCAAAGTCCGGAAACGGAATATGAAGCCTTAGAACGCTATGGAAGGGACCTTACCGAACAGGCCAAACAAGGCAAACTCGACCCGGTAATTGGACGAGATGAAGAAATTCGGCGGGTGATTCAGGTGCTCTCGCGACGGACGAAGAATAATCCGGTGTTAATTGGGGAACC
>NZ_JAFLQW010000221.1 GCF_017313335.1 Phormidium pseudopriestleyi FRX01
GAGATACCAGCTACATCCTAAGTTTAGCCGGAGTTGCCGGAACAGTAGCCCGAGATTTAGCAGGCGATCGCCCCAGTAGCGCACGCAACCTAGAAGCAGACGGCGCTGTAGAATTGCATGACTATGTTGGCGGCAGCGATCCCGTGGATACCTATCGCCTGGAGGTATTTGCTGGGGGATATATAGATATCTTTACCGATTACCAGGAGGCGGATCTCAGCCTGACCTTATGGAGCGATCGCAACGGCAACGACCAGTTAGACGCCGATGAAGTCATTGTCCAGGGGACAAATGAAATCCAGCTCAACAGTATCAACCGCGGCACCTATTACATCAATGTCACTGCTCCTGGAGCGGCAACACCCTACGAAATTCTGGCCATCTCCGAACCGGGCAGTCGCGTCGGCATTGAAAGCTATAACCCCCTGCTCCCCGGTATCCCCAGGAAGGGTCAGCTTGATCTCAACGATGACTTCGATCCCAACGATCAGGACAACTACGCCGATCCCTACCTGTTGCCAGAACTGGGGGCCGGGTTAACAGTGACAGTGACTCAGGAATCACAGGATTTTGATGCTTATCTAACCGTAGTGGATCTGCTCACTGGCGCAGTAATTGCTGAAAACGATGATATCGACACCGAAGGCGGCAACTACGACGCTCAAGTGAGTTTCACTACAACCCAAGGAGGCAAGTATGTGGTCTATGCCTCCAGTGTGGATTCTCCGGGGTTTGGCGACTATACCCTAAATGCCATAGTCACGGGGACGCCGACTCCCACAGCAGTCCGTAGTGCCAGTACCAGCAGTAACGTTGAGTTGGATGCGGCGAACAATTTGTCTTCGGGTTCTATCCGAACGAACAATTTGTCTTCGGATTCTAACGCCCTGCCAGAGCCAGTCTTTCTGGAAAAAGGCGGGCGGAGTGATACTGGCCTAACAAAAGACACGCTCCATGAGTTTACCTACCAACCCCTAACCGGGGGTCAGATCTCTCCCATTCAAATCAATAACTTGAACCAAGGCGGATTTGGGTCCTGCGCCTTTCTGGCAGCCTTGGCCGCTACCTTCGGCAAGATAGAAGATCCCAGCACCGCTGCCTTAGCAACCAGTCCAGTCCTCAGCAATGGGATTACCACTGATGGCAATAACTATACCTTCCGGTTCTACAACTACCAAACGGGTAATCCGGCCACAGTAACTGTGGATAACCAAGTGCCAATCGATCAGTCTCTCTTGTTTGGGGCAAAGTGGAGCAATGATTCTGTTTCACCAGACCAAGCATCGGGGCAACCCGTCTGGGCCTCAATTTTTGAACGAGCCTATGCGAAGTGGCGGGGTGAGGAGACTGGTCGCAATGGCTATGATGTGATAGGAAATGGTGATGTCGGGGGGCTTCCCCTCCGCCGAGTCACTGGTCAAGCCATCCAAGAGATTAGCTGGAATTATTCCCAAGATAATACCGAATATTTTCTAATCGAGTTCAGTGAGGAGGTCAGCAATAGTTATCGTTTATTAGGGAATATTACCCCCGATGAAATCTTTCAAAACATTCAAAACACATTGAATGGGGGTCGCTATGTCATGACTGGGACAACCTCAAATGCCGAGCAGCTATCTCAGGGTAGGCTGGTGGGCGGCCATGCCTACAGTGTTCACAATGCTTTTGTGGATCAGAATGGCACGAAAACGATCCTAGTACGGAACCCCTGGGGGAGCGATACTCAAAAGGGGGCAGTGGATAATATTGATGATGGATTTGTGTCCATAACCTTCGATAGCTTTTTGCAGAACTTTGATGGAGTGAGCCTGTCTCAGTAATCGTCTCCACCGAGTCAGGAAATTATCCGATCGCATTCAGAATGCGCTAGGCTTCTATCCTTAAGGATAAAAGCCTAGTGTTTTTATTGACTATGCCAATCTTTTCCAGCCCAATTTCTTACCCATTTTAAATAAATGCCAGCGGAGGGATTAAATTACATTGTTAACCAAATCATTATCGAAGCCAAAGCCGTTCAACTCTTAAACAATAACTTCCAAGCGCAAGTCATCAACTACTTAAAAGGCAGCCACCTCCGCCTCGGACTCCTCCTCAACTTCGGCGAACCCAGCCTAAAAATCAAACGCCTAATCCTCTAACCCTTCCCACTCCGTGCCCCTCTCCAAATCCGTGAAAATCAGTGTAATCAGTGGTTAATAATCTACTTCTTCAATCTAATCCTAGACCTTAGTCGAATAGACCCAAGCTACCCTCTCATGAAATAATAGACAAAATACTCTATCAATGCGATCGCTGAGGCGAGACTATGGCAACCGGACGGCACATCCAGAAAAAAGGACAATCGAACGCTACACCGACTTCTGCCACGGGGATGTTCAAACCCCATCCTTTTGCGATGCCTGCCGCACCAGAATTACAAACTAAAGCAGAACCGGGACAAGTTGGGGGAAGCCGCCTCTCGCGCATCGATGTTTCTGCACCCCCACCCATCCAACCCAAACTCACCATCGGCGCACCGGATGATAAATACGAGCAAGAAGCCGATACGATTGCCCGAAAAGTTGTCCAACAAATTAGTACCCCCACACCTCCGGGTCAAAACGGGAGTGGGGATGCTGTGCAGCGTCAATTGTTCTCCACACCCTCAATCATGAGACTGACGGTGCAACGCCGGGAAGCCGTAGAGGGAGGAGCAGCTTCATCAGACTTGGAAAGCACCATTAATCAAGCCAGAAGTAGTGGAATACCTCTGGGGGAAACGATTCGTCGCCAGATGGAGGGCTCGTTTGGCGCTGACTTCAGTGGCGTCAAAGTTCATACCAATAACACGGCTGACACACTCAACCGTTCCCTGAGCGCTCGGGCCTTCACCACGGGGAATAATATCTTTTTTAAGCAGGGTGAATACAATCCTAGTAGTTCCAGCGGGAAAGAATTACTCGCTCACGAACTCACCCACACCATTCAACAGGGCAGCAGCCCCACAGTGCAGCGCCAAAGTAATAGCCCTCTCATCAAGGCAGCTCATCAATCCCTGCAAACCTCAACCACCTTGGTGCAATGCAAGGGTATGGTCATCAGCGATAAAACTCGTCTCCACAAGGTTGTTGGTGGGAAAGATAAAGGCACAGTAGGAGATAATATTGCTCCGGGTGAATTGATTGAAATTAGTGATAATGATAGCGATCATATTAAGGATGTAGACGGGAAAATTGAATGGTATCGCAATGCTCACGGAGATGGGTATATTAGATCCACTAAAATTTTCCAAGGGATTACGGTCGGAGATGCTGAAAATCCTGAAAATGAAGATGACCTGTTAGGAGGATTTAATGATTCAGCCGTCAGTGTCAGCAAGGACAGTCTAGATGACTTCAGCAAAGAAATGGAAAAGAAAGGGAGCACCACGACGGATGTTGACATCTCTTCTGGCTCTTTAGGAACCGCAGGTGGCCTTCTCGGGATGGCTTTGTCCATTAAAGGTTTAGTGGGGAGTAAGAAAGAATTCGGGGATTGGGTTGACATGATTTGGAATGGAATCATTGTCAATTCCGGTAAAGCTACGGCTGGAATTAGTGGGATAATTTCATCCGCCTCAGAAAGCGAGTCTACTGGAGCCAAAAACGCTAAAGAGGTTAGTGGCTGGAGTGGTAGTTTTGCCAGCGCCTTTGAAACATTGGCAGGAGCGGTTAAGACGATTAAAAGTGTGATTGACCTGATTAAAATGTGGTCGAGTGACGAGAAATTTGGCAAGACCGAGTATGCCAAAGTGGGATCGGATATTATTTCCGGTGCTTTGTCAACAGCAAAAGGCGTTGTGGACAGCATTAAGAGCTTTATTGAAATTTTTAATGGCCCGGTTGGGGGGTTGGCTGATGCTGTTCCTGGACTTGATATTGCCATCAATGCCGTCAAGATGATCATAGAAAGCTATTATCTGGCGACATCGGCTTACCACTGGAGTAAGATGCGAACAGTTTCTTTGAATCTTACGCAAGAGTTAGAAACCCGAGGGAAAGGCGATAAAACAAAAATCAGTGCGGCCAAACAACAATATGCGACCCAACGGGCTGAAATTACCAACCTGGAAACCCGTAAAAGTGCTAAAGAAGCGAAAAATCAATCTCGCCAGCAAGCTATTAATACACTGTCTACAGAACAAACTGAATTAGAAAATAAACAGCAGAAATTAGAAACTGAACGGAAGCAGCTCGAAGAGGATAAATTCCAGTTGGAGCAACAAAATAGAGTGCTGACAGGTACAAAAAATCCTCAAGCAGCCATTCAAGCCAATCAGCAGACAATTCAACTGAAATCTACCCAAATCAACGCCAAGCAAAAAGAAATTGAGGGGATTAATGAAAAGCTCAATTGCACTCTATTCCGCTCAGGAGTCCGCAAAGAAAAAGGGGAGTTACAAAAGAAAGTTAACATCACTACCGTGAAGATCAATGAAGCCGCAACAAAGATTACGACGAAGCAAGGGACAATGGACGCTTATGCAACGCAGACTGGACTAAGTCAGGAAGATATTGAAGAAGTCGATCTAGCTGATGAACTCAAGTCAGGCAACCAAAAGCGGATTATTCGCCAATCAATTCACCTGAGTTCTGATGCCGTTAAGATTGCGGGCAGTATTGCTAACTTAACAGGGGTTGGGGCAACAGCTGGGGTTGCGCTGAAAGCGAGTGCAGCGGGGGTTGATATGAGTCTGCCCTTCTTCCGTGCCTTAAAACAATATGGTCGGGAGAAAGCCGCAGAAAGTCAAGCTAAGGGAGAGACGGGGACATTTTCTCAATGGCTGTTTAATGCCAATAAATCAGATATAGCCAAGTTGAAGGAACGGAAACGACATACCGCCACTATCTTTAAAATGGTCAATAAACTGAACGATCATGTTCCTCTGCCTGGAGATAAACCGGAAGATAAGGCGAGCAAACTGAAGCAATTCCCGGTGTCTAGTGCTAGGGTTGAACTGTTTATTCAAGCCACCGGATGCGAACCCAAGGCACTCTATCGTCTCAATGGGAAACCCAATGAACAAGCATCCTTGATTCTCAAATCATTGTACAAGCGGGAGTTTTAGATGAACTTAGAAGCAATTTATGCTCGGCATTTAGTTGAATTAGGATATCTCCAAGAGATTATTCAAGGGTTGGGATATCCGGCTGAGTTGATCGAGCGATCGCCTGAAATTCCCTATCATACTCTGGTAGCTCAACTGGATCATGATTCTGCCGATCGCGTGAGGGAAATGGCTTGTACCTTCTACCCGTTAAACGAGGAAGATACCCAAAATCTCCTGTTGTTACAATATTTCTTAGAACTTCCCTTTGAAATTCACCCCCAAGCCTATCCTGATGTTTATAAACTTCTTTTAGAAGTCAACAACAAAAGTGTCTTGGGTCATTTCAGTATCACAGCGGATAAGCCAAAGATCCATCACCGTTATATTCAAACCTTACCTGCGACTAACCTCCTTGCAGAAGAAGCCACCGCAGAAGTTGTCACTCTGTTTAATTACACATCATTGATGCTGGGGGATATCATTGAATCAGTCGCGACTCAAAAAAAATCTACTGATGAAGCGATGCAGATGATCTAGAGTTTCGAGGTAGGGATTCCGTAAAGAAGACAATTAACCGGGTTTTAACGCCGTGATTAGCGGCAAAGCAGGCAGAAATTTTGTGAAGAAACCCGGTTTGTCTCTACAGGACTGTACCGATGACCTAACACAAAAAAGCCAATTTATAAATAAATCCTAATAAAGCTTAAACCTTGGCCAGTTAATCCCTATATAACAATACTTTTGACTTTATCCCCCGCAACCTCTCCTCCTCAGAGCCACTTTCTTACCTCTGGAAAGACTAACCCAACCGCCCGATCGCCTAAGCCACACACTTCACCTCTGAAAGCGTCTCAATCCAAACCTTCGCCCCACAGTCTTTCGGCTGATCCGGTCGATAGACCACTCGGCAGGGCCCGGTCACTTCAACCTCATAGCCATATTGATTACTGTTGCCGCGTTTAACCCCAATGACCGGCTGATTTTCCCCATGCTTGTAATTCTGGCTAATCCGAGTCCGGTTGACATGAATACAAGTCATCACCTCCCGGCGCAAGGCTTTCCACGTGGGCTTTGGGCCGCGCTTCCCCTTGCTGAGCACGGGCATTCCATCTTTCAGGGGAATCACCCAAACATTGCTAATTTTATAGGCTCCATAAACTCTTCCCTTCCGGAGTAAGTGGGTGACTCGGCTACAGGAAATTCCCAGTAATTTGGCGACTTCTTTAGTTCCAACTAGCATGGCAAAAAATAAGCAACGAGAGAACAATAGTTTATTTTGGCACTTCTCGGCTCAGTTGTCTAGGGTTTTAGCGACAATAATTTGGGACCCTCAGCGATCGCCTCTCCCCCCCTCTGTGACAATCCGTGAAATCAGTGGTTAATTCCCCCTCCCTCCCCATCCCTAATTCCGAGAAGTCGGATCCGGCTGATTCATCTCCTCCAAAATAATCTCTTGATTAATCAACGCCTGAGAATGACTCGGATTCAACTCCAACGCTCTTTGCGTCGCCGCTAAAGCATCCCCATACTCTTCTAAAAATCGCAAAGCAATCCCTTTCCCCGCCCAAAAATCAGCATTTTCAGCATTGATTTGGATAGCGCGTTGGTAGGTCGTGACCGCTTCTCCATAGCGGCGCAGTGCCATCAGTCCGAGGGCGCGATTATAGAGGGCGGGGGCAGATTTTGGAGCCATTCCGAGGGCGCTATCGGCAGAAGCAACGGCCTCAGCATAGCGTTCTAAGCGATAGAGGACGGCACTCTGATTCACCCAAATATCCGCCATTGTGGGCCGATCGCCTACGTTGGCATCCCCTCTCAAGGCGCGATTGTACGCATCCACCGCTTCGTTATAGCGGCCTAATCCCGTGAGAATTCGCCCTTGGTTGAACCAGGCTAAGGATGAACCCGGGGCGATCGCGATCGCCCGTTCCGTAGCCGCTAAAGCTTCTTGTTCTCGCTTCAAATGCCATAGAGGAACGCTGCGATTACTCCAAGCATCGGCTAACTGGGGATTCAGTCCGATCGCCTTATTAGAAGCAGCCAGGGCTTCTTCATAATTTGCCAGTCCTGTGAGCGCATTGGCTAACTGCACCCAAGCATAAGCCGGTCCCAAGTCGCCCCAGTTGCCATCTCCCTCCTGTAGTGCCATTTCACAAGCCGCTTTGGCCGGTTCATAGCTGCCCAATCGGTTCAAGTTGGCGCATTGATGCAGCAAGGTAAAGGAAGATTCGGGATTGATTTTAACCGCCCATTGGAACGAGAGTTGCGCTTCGGGATGTCTGCCGAGGATGCCGAGGATAATCCCCTGTTCCGTCCAGGAGATAGCATCATTGGGTTCCAATCCCAAAGCGCGATCGTAGGCAGCTAAGGCTTCGTCATAGCGTCTTTGGGATTTTAATAGTCTGGCTTTGTTTGCCCAGGCGACGGCGGGGTTGAGGGTTCCCCAATTTTGATTGACTTGCAAGGCGCGATCGCAAGCCGTCAGTGCTTCTGCACCTTGTCCCAGTTCGACAAGAATGCCGCATCGTCCCGCTAAGGCAATGGAATAATTAGGATTAATTTTAATCGCCCATTCATAGGAGGCGAGGGCTTCTTCGATTTGACCCGAACGACTTAAGGCGACCCCGCGATGATACCAGGCGACGGCAGGGGATTGGGTTTCCCAGTTGTTATCCATGCGTAAGGCGGTGTCACAGGAGGCGACTGCCTCATCATATTGACTGAGTTCGACTGCCCCGGAACAGCGTTTCGTGAGTAAGAGGGAATTATTGGGGTCTCGTTCGATCGCTTGGTTGTAGGAGGCGACGGCTTCGGCATACTGGGTCAAGGCAAATAAGGCATCGGCGCGATCGCTCCAAACGATGGGGTCATTGGTATTCAAGGCGATCGCCGCATCACAGGCAGCCACGGCCTCCTCATATTGCCCTTGTTCCAGCAAGGTTCGACATAACCCCGCCCAATGGGAAAAATCCTCTAACCCCTCCTGTGCCAGTAACCGAGAGTTGCCGCCTCCCACCCCCATCCCCACCATTATCCAGAGAAGGGATACCCCAATTTTTACTGACTTTCTTCCGGTTTTGCCTAGCTGTTTATTCATAATATTTCCCTGTTTTAAGTCATCTGATGTCTGGATTTTCTTCTTCAATTGCAGCGATTTTCGATGCCATTGGGCATAATCGCATTACACAAATAAACCTGACTCAAATCCACCCCTTCTAAATTTGCCCCGGTCAAATTTGTCCCGCCCAGATTTGCTCCAGTTAAATTCGCTCCACTTAAATTGGCATTTTGCAGGTTTGCCCCAAACATAAGGGCTGATTCCAGATTCGCCAGACTTAAATCGGCTCCTTGCAAATTGGCATTCGTCAGTCTCGCCCCTTTTAAGTTAATCCCGCTCAAATTGGCTTCTACCAAATTGGCATCGGTTAAATCTTGGTTTTCCGCCCCCTGTTTTATTAAGTCTAAAATAAACAACCATTGACTTTCTATGGATGTTTGTTCATTGATTTTAATATCCCGTAAATTGGCATTTCCTAAATTTGCCCCCAACAAGTTGACATTCCCTAAATCAGCTTGTTCTAAATTTGCAGCAAATAGATTACTATTTCTCAAATTTGCTCCTTGGAAATTGGCATAACTCAAATCAGCCCGAGTTAAATCAGTACCCAATAAGATGCTATGGCGTAAATCAGCCCGATGCAGATTTGCTCCGACGAGATTAGCTGAAGTTAAATCGGTATAATGTAGATAAGACTGAGTTAAATTAACTCCAGTCAGATTCGCCCGTTCTAAATTAGACATAAATAAGGAAGCGCCCTCCAGATTTGCACCCTCAAAATTGATGCCTGTGAAGTTCATTGCTTCGAGATTTGCGCCCGATAAGTCGCTTCCGGCAAGGGTTTGATTGACTAATGGTTGATTAACAACAGTCCAAATAAACTGCCATCTACTATCGAAAATTGTTTCATCATTAACGATAGTCTCTTTAAGATTTGTTCTAAATAGTTTGGCTTCTTCTAAGTTGGTACTACTGAGATTTGCGCCTTCTAAGTTGGCATTTTCTAAGTCAACTTGTTTTAAATTAGCGCCGGATAAGTTGGCATTTTTTAGATTAGCATTTTTGAGGTTAGCTTTTTCTAAATTAGCCAGAGGAAGAGTGGCGTCTTGTAAATCGGCATTTTCTAAATTAGCTTCTTTTAAATTAGCGAATTCTAAATTGGCAGAAGTTAGATTAGCGCCTAAAAGTTCGGCTTTTTCTAAGTTTGCTTGATTGAGGTTGGCTCTAAATAAGGTTGCACCGTTGAATTTAGCTTGAGGTAAGTGCGCTTGTTCCAGGTTGGCGCTGCCGAGGGTGGCATTGCTGAAATCCGCTTGGAACATTCGCGATCGCGCTAAATTAGCCCCATCCAGTTTAGCCCCTCTGAGATTGGTCAATCTCAGGTTAGAGTCGGACATATCCGCGCCTTGAAGTTCCGCTCCCATCAGATTTGCTTCTTGCAGGTTGCAGCGGTTACATTGACCCGTTTCTTGCAATTTAGTGACATCCGAACCCCGGGCGGCTAAGACAGGATGAGGGAGATAAATCAGGGAAAATAAGGACCAATGACCAATAACCAATGACCAATAACAAAAGATGGGAATGGGCGGGCGGGATTTTTTCATGTTCATTAACCTGTTTTTCTGCGAGTCAACATAACTATTGCGCTCAAGATAGATATTTTTTAAACCCCCTCCTCTCCCCCTTACAAGAGCAGGTTTTTTACCTCCGGTCCCCGGACCTTGGCAAGGTCCGGGTTAGGGTGGGGTCATAGTGACGTGCGATCGCACTTGCGCGTGGAATCGGTGGGTGGGGAGTGTCCATACAGGTGCGATCGCATCCAGTGAGTGCGTGACGTGGCTTTGCCACGTCATGAAGACCCCACCCTAACCCTCCCCTTGCCAAGGTCCGGGGACCGTCGCTGCAGTTCATAGTAAGGCGAATCACCATAAACGCAAAAACCTACTCTTGTAAGCTCCTCTCCCCCCGGCATAGCCCGACATATCAAACGACCAACGACCAACGACCAATAACCAATAACCAACGACCAATAACCAATGACCAACGACCAATAACCAATGACCAATGACCAATAACCAATTTAATTGAATTGGGGAGGCAATTCGGCTGGCGCAAGGGGTTGAGTCTCAAAGAACTTGGGACCGGGTTCTTGAACCGCTTCCTCTGCTCCCTCGGCAGCACCATCGGGGGTAGGTCCTGGGGCAGCACCATTCACACCACCGGGGAGATTTGCCCCAGGAACGGGGAGTTCTAGGAGTGGTGGGGGAGGAACCGCATCACTCGGGGTGGGGGGTGCGGGAATGACCAAAGCGGCATCTGGAGTACCGGGTGCGGGGGAAGCGGAGGGTGCAGAGGGTGCGGAGGGAGCTACCGGGTCGCCGTTTGCGCCAGTCGCGGCACCATCCGTGGGAACCATTGCGGGTGCTTGTGGAATAGCCGGAGGGGGTGGAACCTGCACTGGTTCTGGGGGTGGCGGGGGCGCTAAAGTTTCGATAATCACCGATCGCTGTTGTTGGTTGCCCTCTTCATCTGTGACTTGTAGAGTAATCGTTTCACTGCCCGCTTGTTGACTCACCGGATAGGGCATTCTCCCTTCCCTCGGGACCGTTCCCGGGGCCGGTAGCAGTTCAACTTTCACGCCGTTCCCCCCTTCTACTTTCCAGGAAATCATCAGTGAATTTTGTTGGGGATTGGCTTGTCGCACCAATTTTGGGGGAGCCGGTTGTCCATTAAAGGTAAATTCCACAATACGGCTAGGAATCTTTTGGGCCAGAATTTTGAGGGTATTAGTGCGGCGGGTTTCTAACTGTTCCGGTTGTCCTTTTTTGGGGATAACCGTTAAGTGAAAAATATAGTCCCCAGGTTGAATGGCATCGGTGGGAACATTGGCACAAATCACTTGGCGACTGGCGGGGTTTTCTCCACAAAATCCCCGCAACTCTTCAGGAATTCCGGTGGCAAAGTTATAGCGCTTTTCTACACTTTTAACCGTTCCATCAGGACCCAACCCGAGCAAGTTGATTTGTTGAATCTGATCCGGATGAGAAAGCGTCCAATTTAACAGAATCCGATGACTGGGGTTGGCGGGTCGATTCGCCGTTGTCTGAGATTCTGTGGGGTTGGCGGGGTTACTCTCTGGGGGTAACAGACGCTCTTGGTAGACAGGTTGAGTGGAGGAAAATTCCTCAATTTTGGGTTTGGGGAGGGGTAAAATCCGAATGGGATTGGTGCGGATTGTTTGCGTCTCTGCCTTGGGATTAATCGGAATTGCAGTCAATTCAAATACATAATCCCCCGCCTCCCTGGCGTCAGTCCAGACATTGCGGCAAATCAGTTGTTGCCCTTGGGTACAAAACCGGTCTAGGGAATTCGGTAATCCCGGGGTAAGTTCATAAATAAATGGTCCACTCCGGACCAGTCCATCAGGAGAAAACCCGACTACGGTTATGGTTTTGAGGTGATTGGGGTTGGAAATCGTCCAATTGAGGCGAATGGCTTCATTATTCAGTTCTTGATAAGAGTTACTTTCCGGGGAAAATTGCATCACCTGGGCGCGCACTGGGGGACGAGTTAACAGCCACCAAATCAGAAAAATTAGGGCAGCAACACTAGCTGACATGAGCATGACAATCGGTAAGAATTGCCACCAGGGACGAGGTTCCCAGAATAAAGAGGCTTGAAAGCGATCGCTAATTAAAGGGAACCGTTGGAGGTCTTCGAGTTCAATGCTGAAATTAATCATCCGCCCGAAGAAAGGCCGCCATCCCTTCGTCGGTTTGACCGAAACCCCAACAGTAACGGAAGTTCCAGGCAAGAGTCGCACCACTGGGGGGGCGATCGCATAAGTACAAATGTCCTCCTCATCGGTACTTTTGGCATGGACGGCAATCTCGCGGGTGACATTGCCCTGATTAGACAAGCGCAGCTCAAACAGTCCCGCCTCTTTCTTAATTTTGGCGACGAGGGAGAGTAGTTCCACAGTGACCAGATGCAAAGGAGCAATCTGGAGGTAAACCACATCCAACAGGGCAAGGTCGGGATAGTTAGCCGAGTAAACCCGGACTGTGGGGGCATAAACTCCGGCCCAAGTATCGGGAGGAGGGCTGATAAACAGCAGGATTTGACCGACATCCCCAGGATTGAGTTCGAGACCTTCCTGGGAGGTTACCATGCCGGATTGTTGGAACCCTTCGGGATAGATGATAGTAACCCACCGGGATTCCAGGTCCGGACAGGTGAGAAAAAAGCGGTCTACCCGATCCGAACGGTTATGAACCGTGACCTGGAGTTCCAGGGGTTGTCCCGGTTGCAGGAGGGCGGGGGAGACGGAACTGGTGGAGGGTTGGAGGGTAAAGGTCGGGTCACTGACAGTCCGCGCTTCTTGAATGAAGGGCATGACCTGTAGTCGCACCTTCTGGTCAATAGGGGTTTGTTCGGGGTAATGTTGGGGCGCATCAATGACCAAGGTATAGTCATAGATGCCAGGGATGGCATCCACGGGAATCTGCACCTGAAACACGACTTCACTGGCTTGTCCCGGACTTAAGGCCAGTCGTTCCCGAGGAGAAACGAACCATTGATGAACGGGTTGGGAGGTTTCTGCGATGAAAACATCAATGATGGCACTGACGGAACCTTGATTGGTGATGGTTGCGGTGAGTTCTAAGACTTCTGAGGCGGTGACTAAGGCAACGCCTGCGGGATTGAGGATAATCCCAATCGGACGAATCATCAGCCGATCGCCATTATTGTCTTCAAATCCATTGACTATCTGCCCCGACTTGGGCGTATAACCTTGCATGACCATTGTTCTGCTCCTCTTAATCCCTCTATTGGCCTGAAATGGCGAGTCTAATTACTTTCTTTCTGACACCGCCCTACCCGTCTTTACCCATTTTCACCTCTTGTCCCCCCTCTCCTTTCCAAGGAGAGTGGCGTCGGGAGTGAGGTTCTTGCGGGTTTTTATAGACCCACTTCAATCTTGTAAATCGCATCCCAAGTTCGGTAATCGCGGATAGGATTCTACCCGGACCTCTTGTTGATCATCACTACCGGCAGCGATTAACATAAGGTCATTAACTACTTTGATATCGACGCTATTAAAGTTTTTATTTTTAGCCCGAATAATTTGCTCTCCCTGGGGCCCGGCACGACTGCCATCGGTGTTGAGTGGCCATAACATAACCCTGCCGTCATCGCCACCACTGACCAGATAACAGCCATTTTCACTCAAGGCAACCGATCGCACGGGTTGGCCGTTGTGACCGTCATTCCATTGTTCGATTCTTTGGCAATCTGCGCCCCCATTCAAACAGGGCTGCATATTCCATACCGTAATATATCCTTGGTTATCGGCAGTAGCGAGCAGGTTAGGATGGAACTCGGCAGTATCCAGACTGTTAATATACGCATCCTTTCCCCCTTCCCGGTAGGGCACGACTGTTTCAGTGTTGTCCAGCCAATTCCAGAGCACAAACTGATTCAACTGTCCTGCTACGGCTAAGGTGCGATCGTTATTGCCCACCAATTTCAGGGCATAAACGGCAAAGTTAAATTGTTTGATGAGGTTGGGTGCGATCGCCTCGGGAGTTGCTGCCGAGCGTTCCACGTCTCTCAAGTCCCATTGTAAGACCGCCCCACTGCCATGACCACTAAATAAAGAGCGAGAATCCTGGGTAAATTCTAAGGCAAATACCCGGTCATCTTTCTGATAGACAAAGGACCGAAATGGGTCCGGTCGGTTCTCGTTTAAATTCCAGAGGTGAATTTCCCCATTTTCTAATCCACTTGCCACCCAATTGTTGTTAACCGGGCGATACTGAACAACCCGCATCGCTTTTTCGGCAACTGAATCGCTACATCCAGGGGATTGGCAATTGCCTTGGTTTTGAAAGGGACGAGTCAGCCATTGCCAGAATCGGTTTCCTTTGTTGGGGAATTTCCGCAGTTCTTGGTTGACGATGGGGTTAAAAAATCCGTTGATGTTCCATTCGATAAGGGTTTGGTCATTGGAACCGCTAATCAGTCTTTCCCCCACCCCATTAAATTTTACGGTGTTGACGGGTTCATTATGTCCAAAAAAGGGATTTCTGGCATTGATCCAGGATAACCACCAGAGGAGATAAAGGAGGAAGAGTCCGCCTAGGAGTTGTAACCACAGAGGGAAGACGGGTTTAACGACTAATTCTAGGCTGTGATGTTCATTGCGGATATCCACCCGGCGATCGGACCAAATCCCGGTTAATTCTAGGAGGAGTTGACGGTTTTTCCCGAACCAGGGACGCTTTTTGCGGGCGGTTAACTGGAATTCGACGGTTTCTTCCGGGGCGATCGCACTGGTTTCCGGGACTAGGGTCAAATCACATTCTGGGGAATTTTCTCCGGCGAGTTCCAGGGTTGCTTCCTGGTTTAAATTGCTGGCATTTGTGGCAATCAGGCTGTAGGTAACCGGGGGAGACTGCCAAAATTTCCAGGCTCGTTTATGGGGGATGGTCAGTTGTTTGGGAGTGGCGCTAAAGTCTACAAACCCCATCGGCATCAGTTCCAGAGTGCCGCTGACTGACGAGGCAGGGCCATTATTATGGGCGGCTTCAATGATGAAGGGGTAGGCTTGACTGGGGGCGATCGCACCAAAGGGAGGTTGATAGGTAAAAGTGGTTTCCACCGATTTACCCGGAGGCACTTGTAACCGTCGTTCCCCGGAAAGGGGGAGCCATCTGGAGTCGATCGCCTTCTCAGTGAGGAGAGCATTGCTTAGAAGTTGACCCGGGTTATAAACCCGCACCGGCACTTCTAGGCGACTCCCGGGATTAATTTGAAATTGTTTGACCGGGAGTTCCAGTTGCAACGGGGTCGCACCGATACCCCGTTCGACGACTAACCGCAGAATTTCCCTTGTTTCATCTGGGAGTTCCATCGAAAAAACACGCACCCGCAGGTTCATCATGCCGACAAATCCCGGAACTGGAGTATCGAGAATGGAGACCTGAAACCGAGTCGCGGCACCCCGGGGTTTTTTGCTGCTGGCGGTGGGGGAGATGCTGTACCAGTCGCCATTGCGATCGGCTGCAGCACCTGCGGCAACGAGTTCGACTTGGAAGCTGGCAAAGCGATCGCTGCCATTCACCACCGTGACTTCAAACGAGGCGGGTACTCCTCCGGGTTGGAAATGGAGTTCTTTCGTTGAGACTATTGTATTGATTACTGTAGTTGCCATACTCTTGCTTTTGTCTGATGATGATATAAATTACAAGCCAAATAACGTCGCCATTCGGTTGCGAATCCAGCCCAAGGCGTTTTGATTGAACCCCTCTTCGTCATCCAATAAACCCATTTTTTGCAGCAGTTCTTTTCTCGATTCTAATTCGGCTTTATGTTCGTGCAAAGCTTGGGCAATTTGTTCGGCTAAATCTTTATAGTTCCTTAAGAGTTTTTGCAACCCTTCGCGATCGAGCACAAATAAAACCGTATCTTCTCGGGTGCGCACCGTCGCCGTTCGGGGAATTCCCAGCAGTAAAGAGAGTTCGCCAAAAAAAGTGCCGACGCCCAAATTGGTGAGAAATTTATCAATTTTTTCCACAAAAATTTCCACAGAACCTTCCAGAATAATATAAAAAGCATCTCCCGGTTCATCTTCCCGACAAACATATTCCCCTGGATACAAAATCTTGCGATATCCCATTTCAATGAGCCGTTGAATTTCGGTGTCGCTGAAACTGTGAAAATAAGAAACTTTTTGTAACAATTCAGCAATATTTATTTTTTGAAATTCTTCGGCTCTACTGCGACTCCGCTTAGATTTAACCAGCAACTGTTGAAAGTAACTGCTATCACTCATCTGAGTTAATAGCATGGCTTTTTTAGCTTTATCAGTTTCGGTTTGCAGCAAACTTAACTGGTCTTTAAACCCTTGTTCACGCGCATAAATTTTGTTCGCCATATCTTCAAAGATTCGGGCCAACTGACCCACTTCATCGGAACGGTTGGTGACATCGGTCAAACTGTTGGGGTCAAAATTGCCTAATTGGATATCATGAGCGGTGGCACTGAGTCGCAAGATGGGTTTAATCAACCACTTGGCGATCGCAATTCCCAGCAGAGTCGCCGCGACCAATGCAGCTAATGAAAGGACAACCGTATTGCGAGTATTTTTATAGATATACCCCATGAAATCTGATTCCGGAACGATCGCCACAATCAGCCAGTCCAAACCGCGACCATCCTGGATCGGATTCACCGCCACCAGTTGCATTTTGCCATTCAGGGAAAATTTAAAAGTCTGGGGACTCTCAATCCCATCGAGATTGTTATATCGTGCTAATAATTCCCGTGCAGTGCCTTGAATGGCTGGATTGATACTTTCAACCGCTAACAGTCGGTTCGGATTTTCAGGAGAGTCAGTTTGTCCGGCCTCACCCTCAACTAACAGATTCTCCACCACCGAACTTGCCACAATAGTTCCTGAGCGTTCTACAATAAAAGCTGCCCCGGCTGGAGAAATTTCTAAACTATTTAAGAAGTCGCTCAATTGACCCAAGGAAATATTAATAGCAAACACCCCTTTTAGGGTCCCACCGGGCTGATAAAC
>NZ_JAFLQW010000583.1 GCF_017313335.1 Phormidium pseudopriestleyi FRX01
TATAACTGGCTGATTGCCCCGATCGCCACAGACTTAGAAGCCGCAGGGATTAATACCCTGATGTTCAGCATGGATGCGGGATTGCGTTCTTTACCCATCGCTGCCTTACATGATGGAGAACAGTTTCTCGTCGAAAAATACAGTCTGAGTCAGATTCCCTCTGTCAGCTTAATTGATACCACCTATCGTGCCTTACAGGATACAAGAGTTTTAGCAATGGGCGCATCCACCTTTACCGAACTGTCCCCCTTACCCGCAGTTCCTGTAGAACTCACAACCATTGCCGATCGCTTATGGCAAGGCAACGCCTTTTTAAACGAAGAGTTTACCCGGGAGAATTTACTCCAACAACGGCAAAACTATCCCTATCCCATCATCCACCTTGCCACTCATGGCGAATTTAAGTCCGGGAGTCCCGGCGAGTCCTATATTCAATTATGGGATGACCAACTGCAACTGGATCGGATTCGGGAAATGGGTTGGAACAATCCCGTCGTCGAGTTATTAGTCCTTTCTGCCTGTCGTACCGCATTAGGGGACGAACGCGCCGAATTAGGGTTTGCCGGTTTAGCAGTCCAAGCCGGGGTCAAATCCGCCTTAGCCTCCCTCTGGTACGTCAGCGATGAAGGCACTCTAGCACTGATGACCGAGTTTTATAGCCACCTGACGAATGCCAAAATTAAAGCTGAAGCCTTACGGGAGGCGCAAATTGCCATGATTCGCGGGGAAGTCCGGATGGAAGGGGGACAGTTATTCGGAACCGGAAATCTGGAAGGCATCACCCTACCTTCGGCTGCGCGAAATGAACGCCTCTCTTTTGCCCATCCTTATTATTGGTCCAGTTTCACCTTAATTGGCAGTCCCTGGTAGGGGAGATGGGGAGGATGGGGAGGATGGGGAGGAACGACAGCAAGTCGTTACTACAAACAGGGGAAGTTACAAACATCTCCCCCATCTCCCGTTTCTCCCCCATCTCCCGTTTCTCCCCCATCTCCCGTTTCTCCCCATCCAAGGACCAAGGACAAATGACCAAGGACAAATCCTGTACTATTAGGGTGAAGTGCGTTCAGAGAGACTAGCAAACATGAGTGCAGCAGGCACCTCAGAGGAAATCGTATTTGGGACCGATGGATGGCGGGGGATTATTGCCCGAGATTTTACCTTTGCCAACGTGCGGAAGGTGACGAGGGCGATCGCCGCTTATCTGGAAACTGCCTACAGTAAAGATAAACCCGTTTTAATTGCTTATGACCCCCGCTTTTTAGCAGACCAATTTTCTCAAACAGCGGCGGAAGTCTTAGTAGATTTGGGTTGGACTGTCAAGATGACGGACCGGGATTGTCCGACCCCAGTGATTGCTTATAATGCCCGCTTTATGAATACTGCCGGTGCATTGATGTTTACTGCATCCCACAACCCGGCCCCTTATTGTGGCATTAAATATATCCCCGATTATGCCGGTCCTGCTACCCCAGAAATCACCGATACCATTGTGGCAAATATTGCCAAGGCATCGGATGAACCGGCCTCGGGTAAGAATACCGATAAAATTTCCATTTTTGACCCCAAACCTGCTTATCTGGAATTCCTGTACACGTTGCTGGATGTGGATACCATTCGCAAGGCGAAACTGAAGGTCAAATATGATGCATTGTATTCTACTTCCCGGGGTTATTTAGACCTAGTTTTAGAGCATTGTGGTTGCGAAACTGAAAGCTTCCATACTTGGCGCGATGTCCTATTTGGGGGAGGAATGCCCGAACCCAAAGGAGAAATGCTGGTGGAGTTGGTCGAGGCGGTTAAAAAAGATGGTGCTGATTTGGGTTTGGCAACCGATGGAGATGCCGATCGCTTCGGGATTGTCGATGAAAAAGGGAATGTTCTCACCCCGAATACCATCCTGCTATTATTAGCACGGCACTTGCTCCAAAATAAAGGCAAAAAAGGCGCAATTGTACGGACGGTTGCCACCACTCACCTGTTAGATAACCTGGCAGAAAAATATGGTTTAACCCTCTATGAAACCGCTGTTGGGTTTAAATATGTTGGGGAAAAAATGCGGGAAACCGATGTGTTAATCGGCGGGGAAGAATCCGGCGGTTTGAGCATTTTGGGTCATATTCCTGAAAAAGATGGCATTCTAGCTGATATGTTAGTGGCTGAAGCCATTGCCTTCGCCGGTAAACCCCTGAGTCAATTGGTGGAAGAGGCGATCGCCGAAGCTGGCGGCCCCCTCTATAACAACCGCCTGGATTTACACTTAACAGAAGCCCACAAAACCGCAGTTCTCGACGCTTACCAGAAAAATCCTCCGACAGAAGTTGCCGGAATTAAGGTCAAAGAAGTGGGTCGCAAAGATGGGATTAAACTCTATCTTGAAGATGGCGGTTGGGTGTTGTTGCGTCCATCGGGAACGGAACCTTTGATTCGGGTTTATATGGAAACCAATTCTCCCGAAAAACTTCAAAGAGTCGGCCAAGAAATGCAGGCAAAAATCGATAAACTGGCCCCGGTTGCTGCCTAGTAAACCCCCAGGGAACGGCGGGGTGTAAATCCCTGCCGTTTGTTGTTGTAAATGAGGTTAAAACAGTATGCCAATTACCAAACTGATTCCGACCTTAGTGAGTGCGATCGCCGCGATTTGGGTGGTCGCGATCGCCCTGGTGTCGGTCCAAAATGCCACCCCGGTTTCCTTACAATTTCTGGGATTTAGTTCGATTCAGCTTCCGGTGGGTCTTGTATTAGCGGCGAGTACCGGATTAGGGATGATTGGAGGGGCGCTGGCCCTGTCTGTGTTTAGTAAGGGGCGTAATTTTTCCTGAATCTTAATACTCGGGTTCTATTACAACAGAATTTAGTGAATTTAACCGCTTGACAAATGTGACAAAATCGGATAATAGTTTAACTCAATTCCCAAAACCCGATCGCCTCGGCCTGTGGCCTAAACTCTTAATATTTAACTCATCCCTAACCGCATCTAAAGTCTCGACTTAGCCCTCTAAAAATCCCTTTAACCTATTTTTAACAAGCCATGCCCAAAGCAAGATTAGCGCGGCGGTTTTCCTTAATCCTGTTAGCGACGACCTTCTGTAGTTCCATGCCCAAAGCAGGATGGGCGATCGCCTCCGAACCCCTCTCAACTACCCCCATGCAGGCGATCGCCTCCGCACCAGAACTGAGAATCTGGGAATTTGACCCCTATACCAACGAACTGCAAATTACTGTCCCCGAGGGCATCACCCCAGACTATTCCATCCTCACCGAACCCCTGCGGATTGTGATCGATATCCCCAATGGCGACAATCCCGTACAGTCCAACGCCGAAAACTATCAAGGGACTGTCCGGGAAATTCGGATTGCTCAAATGGAATCAGGGGTCACTCGGATTGTCATGGAATTTGCACCGGGAGTCACTCTCGATTCCAATGCCGTCACCGTCACCCCGATCGGACAAAGCAATCGCTGGGTGGTTCGTCCGGCAGTGCAACTATCCGACTCCCTACCCACTACGGCAACGGAACCAAATGCAGACCTTCGCACCCTGCCCATGTTACCGCCATCTGCCGCGAATCAGCCCCCAGCCATTTCCTGGCCCTCACCAACCCTAGAATCGGCAGAATTGAACCCGAACCCAGAACAGGCACAGATGCCAATTCTGAATGTGCCGCCACCGCCACCGCAACTCTCGGAATTAAACATCACCGTTGAGGATGCCCGATCGCTGGAATTAACTGAGGATTTAGACTTTGAATTGCCGGTGGAAACCACAACTGCCACCAATCGCACCCCCACAGTCACCGTTCCCCCAGTGGACAGTCCCTCGGTTCAGGAGGCGATCGCGCAGAATACCCCAACTCCGGTGAATGTGGTGAATGTCGAACCCGAAATTTCACCGCCACCGCCACCGCCTGTTATCGAAACACCCACCGCCCTAAATCCGGGGACCGATGGTATCCTCGCCTTTGGACAACCCCTGCCGACAACCGGGGCGATCGCCAGGGGTCCCGCACCTGTAACCGCTGAAACTCCCCCATCCATTCCCGAGGAAGTGGCGGCGAATATCCCTTCTGATGTGTTGCTTTCTTCCGGAACTGTCCTGGTTCTGAGTTATCCCGGTTCCGTGGCGATCGCCCTAGAAGATCGCCTCCCCAGACAAGAAGTCCTACTCGTTTATTCTGATATTTATGATCGCACCGGCCAACTGATTGCGCCAGTGGGCACCCCAGTGATTGGCAGTTTCCAGCGCGATCGGGGGAAAATCCGCTTTCAGACTCAATCGATCGTCCTCAAAGGTCGTGCCATCCCCTTCCTCGCCGAATCCGAACCCATCGACAGCAATCGAGATATTTCCGAGAGACGAACCATTAGCTACTCCGCAGTAGGGGCCGTTGCTGGGGCCGTCCTCGGAGGGTTAGCTGGGGGTCCCCTGTTAGGCGGTGCCGCCGCCGGTGCACTCACCTCGCTTCTGCGTTCCGATATCGCCGCCATTGTCGAACCCGGACAAATTCTCCCAGTCCGGTTAAGCGAACATTGGCGGTAGTCGTTCCCTCCTTGACCCAAGTTGGAGACAGAATCCTAAAAAAGGGGGAGGCGATCGCATCGCCTCCCCCTTTGTCTGCACCTAACTCAGGGACTGAATCAGAGTGACAGCCAATCCCGGTCCTAAAAAACCCTTGCGGGTCTTCAATTCAAGAAGATTGCATCTGCAAACCCCCTTGATTCGTGATGAAAACATCCTTCACATCCTCAGACTCCACCGAAATCAAGGCAACCGCTTGTTGAAGTGCCTCGATGCGAGTCGCCGTCATATGGTGAGGGGGTAACAGTTTCACAATCCCAAACCGTTCTAACCGACGTTTAATCTGACCCTCAGCACCCACAATAAAGACTTGACGACCCTTGTCTAGGGCATCTATAATCACATTTTCGATCGCCAGGGAAGAAGTCACCCCTAACATTGGCACATCAGCCAGGTCCAAAATCAGCACTTCAAAATTATCCACTGCCGACTGTTCCCGGGAGATCGCCTTGGAGACTCCAAAAATCATCGGTCCGCTAATATGGAACAGCAGAATCCGGCCATTCCCTTTTTGCAGCAACAACTTCTCTTCATCAGTTAAGAGGATTTCATCATCATCATCCGTAATTGCCTTGACATCCTTTGCATGAATATCGCTCAGACGTTGGATGGTCAAGAGATTGGCAATAAACACCCCGACGCCGACGGCGACGATTAAGTCTACAAACACCGTAAGCGCAATCACCCCGTACATAATTAACGCCGCTTTCACCGAGACGCGGTGAGCCCGTTTGAGGAAACCCCAATCGATAATATCAACCCCCACCTTGAGGGCGATCGCTGCCAACACCGCCATCGGAATATTTTCCGTCAGACCTGCCGCCCACAAAATCACCACCAGCAAAATCCCTGAACGGGTTAAACCCGACAATGCAGTTCTACCACCGGCTTGGATATTCACCACCGTTCCCATCGTCGCACCGGCACCGGGAAGTCCGCCACAGAGTCCTGAAACGATATTACCAATCCCTTGTCCGATTAATTCTTTATCCGAATCATGGTGAGTGCGGGTCAAACTATCGGCAATCACGGAAGTCAGCAGGGAGTCGATACAACCGAGCATCCCCAAGACAATGCCATTAATCAGCATTTCCCGAAATTCCGTGACAGTAAACACCGGCATATTTAATTGCGGCAGTCCCATTGGAATGACGCCAATCGTCCGAATATCCGCATTGGAGAAAAACACCACAGAAAAGACAGTCCCGACAATTAATGCCACCAATTGCGGGGGTACGATCCGCTTATATTTGGATGGCATTAAGAACAGAATCCCTAACGTCAGACCGGCTAAAATTGCTTCGGGTACGTCAATATTCGTCACAAACATCGGCAGATTGCGAAGGGATCCGATCACCCCTCCTTTACTAGCATGACCTAAAAAAGGTCCGATTTGCAGCACGATCAGAATCAAGCCAATTCCCGACATAAAGCCGGAAATGACGGTGTAGGGCATCAGGGTAATATATTTACCCAATTTGAATACCCCGAAGATAATTTGGAAGAGTCCGGTCAGCATGACCACGGTAAAGGCCATCGCCAATCCGTTCTCCGGATTTTTGGCAACTAGGGAGGCAATGATCGTCGTTATCACCACTGTCATGGGTCCGGTGGGTTCCGACATCAGGGCCGGAGTTCCCCCAAACAACGATGCAAACAAGCCCACGCAGACGGCACCATAAAGACCGGCAACGGGTCCTGCACCGGAGGCGACCCCGAATGCTAGGGCCATTGGGAGCGTAACGATCGCCGCAGTTAGACCTCCAAACAGGTCCCCGCGAACGTTTCTAAAATGGATCTCATTAAAGATACTCATCATTGGGTGATAAATTAGAGCGTTGAGTCGCCCTTTTAACAATTGGATTTTCTAATCATATCGGAACCGGAATTCTTGGCAAGGGTTTGGGAGCATAAAAACCTTCAGAGTTTTTTTATGGCTATGATTACACTCACCCTTATCTCATAAATTAAAAAACTGACAGACCTTTACCAGCAGATGGTTGGGGATCAACGGTTTGCCACATCTACAACCTGATCTCCTATCAATCTTGCAGTGGATTGGTTCTGACCTATGGTTACTATAAAGAATCATCAATGGTAACGATTTAAACGGGAATAAATACTTAATCTAGCCCCATTGTTGGGAGTCAAAGGGGGCGGATGAGGAACCCTAAAAATGCCAAAGGACGCGGATCACCCTCCGCGTCCTGATTAGTAGCAACATTTAAGGGGTTACCCCACAGCGATCGCCCTAAAAGCGTTGGGTTTCTGGGGGTTTACCTCCAGATCCCTGGAAGAACAGATTTCCCGCAGCGTCATTCTGGTAAATGCAACTAATGTCTGGGCTATTTTCCAATGCGCCGGTGAATCCAAAGGTGTTCATGCGATTTTTGCAGTCACGGACCTGATCATTATTGACCAGTTTGCGTTGCTCCAGAATATTCCAGGTATTGGTCCGCAGTACACACCCCGGCTGCATTTTGGGCTGGGATATATAGACATTGAAGGGATTAAGGGTGACGAAGATGCGAGCATCCATCACCATCGCACTGGCTCCATATTGAATGCAGAGTTCCGGATTTGGGGCGCTGCGATCGATGACTTCCCGCGATGCCACGTTTTCTGGACTGAAGTTGGCGGTAGAGCTAAAGGCAATACCAATCCCGATTCCCAACACGAAAACCCCAGCTAAAATCGCCAGGGAAGTGTAGTTAAGGGGGGATGAAGATTTTGGTTTTCGATACATGGTCTTTGGTGGGGTTGAGACGTTGGTTTGGGATGGTTTGGAGGTTCTCTATCTATTAGTATGCCGAATCTGACTGCTAGATGGCTGTTCCTCAACGGTGCGATCGCCAGGACATTCCTCCCTTCTCCCCACTTTAATACGGTAATCCCACCCCCCGGAACCAGAAATCAAGGGCCAACACCCCACAAGAAATGTATTCCTTCCCCCCACGAACCCAGACTCCCAACCGGCTGTATTTTTTGACTTCAGGTCAACAAGTGGTAAAATTCAAGAAACTGAGGGCCAATTACGAGCATCTTAAAAAAAAATTAAGGTTTAACGAAAAAATTGGATTGACGCTAAATTTTTATTTTATTTTTACAATTTTTAAGGGTAAACTAAAGATAAGCAATAGCAAAATAGGCTTAAGCGATTTGATTGGCCACTTCAGGGATTTCACCGTCATCTGCAAAACAGCTTATCTATGGAAGTCTTGACCGGGAAAGGCGGGAAGATTTCTGAGCTTTTACCCTGACTCGTAAATATCGGTGAGATGGGGCCTAAATTTCTCTTAAATTGGGTCAATTTTGGAGAAATTTTTAACTAGAAAAATCACGGGTTGTGATTCATTAATTGACGGGTTTCATTATGGCAAAACACCTTGTAAATTTAACGTTAAAATTGATATCAGAGCGAGTCGATTACATTCTTAAAACTCATCCCTACTCTTTATATAAAAGCGTTATCGACTGCTCAGATTTTCAGTTAGAACTGATTGCGTACATTTTAAATCGAGTCCCTAGTCTATATGTCGTCACCGGGGACGATCGCCCGGCGATCCGATTCTGCTTAGGGTCCTCAGAACAGTTCCATCTGGAAGGGTTAATTCATGAAGGTATCCACGTTATTCTGCCCAAGGTATTGAAAACTCCACCCCAAGAATTTTGTGACCTTCTCAAATCCCGTCCCTACCGCAGTAAAGACGGCAAATCCAAACCGAGTCAGGGGGAAGCGAGTCAGGAATCCTGCCAGTGGGATGAACTGGCAATTTACGCTCGGACCAAGTGGGTTGAACAGAATGGGATGCATATCCAATAACTTTATGACCTTTTGATTGGGGTGGCATGGTGCAACGTCCTGTTGAAGATAGAAATCCGATGCAACCGGGGATGCCAGAAGTTCGTCTTGACTTAAAAGAGGTCGTTACACCGGAATTAAAGATTCTGGTCAATCGGCTGATCATGCAACATTTCTTAACAAAATAGAGCCACCTCTTGTTTTTGCCTCTAAATCCGGTACCGATCTCCTAGAGCGCCCAGTAAAGGGCAGACAACCGGGTTTCCGCAATAGATTTGTTGCTTCTCAAGCAGAGATTTTTGCAAGAAACCTGCGGGTTTGTCCCTGGAATCTAAAACTGTGCCGATGCTTTTGCAGGCATTGCTTTCAAAGAAAAGTCACCCTCATGAGGGAGGCGAGGGAATAGAAGCGAGCATAAAGAAACGAGATATTCCGGATGGGGCATCAGCAAAGGGCGAAGGTATTCCCTCGTTGAGCGCGATCGCCCTCCAAATTAGAGAAAACAGACCAACGGAAATCCCTTGTGGAGAGAGTGGAGTGAAATCGCTTCCAGGGTGCATGACTTGCTGATTAAGACCTTGATCTAGGGACTCACTCCCCAGATGAAGAGATTTAATTCCTCCCCGAGTGGACACCGGAAACGCAAGTTATGCTTGGGAAGATTTATTATAGATTAAATGTGCTAAGGGCTTGCGAATTATGACTCATTGCATCAATCCCGATTGCCAAAATTCAGAAAATACCCATTACGCTGACAATTGTTCTAGCTGTGGGCAACCGCTGCTTTTAAAAAGCCGGTACCGCTGCTTGGAACTCCTCGGTCAGGGAAAATATGGCCGCACCTTCTTGGCGATCGATGAAGACCAACCCTCGAAACCTCGTTGCGCGATTAAACAGTTTTTCCCCGGAAAAACCGACAAGGCGATCGCCCAATTCCGAGGGGCTACTCCTGGATCCCCGAAAGCATTGACCTCAGAAATCATGCTTTTGGATGAATTGACTCAGCATCCGCTGATTCCCGAACTCTATGCTTCTTTTGAAGATAATGGCAGTCACTATTTAATCCAAGAATATGTTGAAGGCCAAAATTTAGCCGCTGAACTCGCTGAAAGCGGCCCCTTTAATGAGAAAAAAATTCGTCAAATTCTCACCGACGTTCTGCCGGTGTTGAAATTTGTTCATAACAGTTTGTTGATTCACCGGGATATTAAACCCGAGAATCTTATTCGTCGCATCAGGGATGGCAAAATTATTCTCGTTGATTTTGGCACTGTAGAACATCCCACCGGGATGAGTGCGATCGCCTCCGCCACGGCCCTGGGTTCCGCAGAATATGCCGCCCCCGAACAAACCAAAGGCCAAGCAGTTATAGGGAGCGACCTGTACAGTCTCGGGGTTACCTGCTTGCATCTGTTAACCGGCCTGCCGCCCTTTGATTTGTACAGCATTAAAACGGAAAGTTGGGTCTGGTCTGAGTATCTCATTCAACCCGTCAGTCTACAGTTAAGCCGCGTTCTTGATACCCTAGTGCAGCGGGATGTCAAACAGCGCTATGCCTCCAGTGCTGAAGCCCTCAAAGCCCTGAATGCGCCCAACTTAGAAGCGGTATTACCCCCGCCCAACAAACGGGTGGCTACCTTGGTGGGTGGGGCAGCGATCGCCGTCTTGTCCATTACCCTGGGCTATCGTGCGCCCACTCCGGTCCCAGTGAGTTTCCAGCAGAAACCCTCGGCACCGCCACCGGCACCGCCTCAGATGATGTATCGGGTCAAACATCCGGAACTGTCTTACAAACTCCCGGCATTCCCCGGAGAGTCTAGCTATTCGGTGTCTAAAGTCGAACCGATGCGGACCTTGGCGATCGCCTCGGGACCCGTCTGGTCCGTCGCCGTCAGTCCCGATGGCAGCACGATCGCCTCCGGCAGCACCGATGGCACGATTCAACTCTGGCACGTTAGCACCAATAACGTCCGCGTTCCTCTGCGTATTCTCAGCGGTCATTCCGACCCAGTATGGACCCTAGCCATCAGTCCCAATGGCCAGTTCCTCGCCTCCGGCAGTGCGGATAAAACCATCAAACTTTGGGACCTCCAAACCGGGGAATTGCTCGGCACCCTCAAGGGCCACAAAGCCGGAGTCTTCTCCATCGCCTTCAGTCCCGATAGTCAAAGTCTCGCCTCCGGCAGCTTCGACAAGAGCATCAAAGTTTGGCGACTCCATGCCAACAACTACTCCGGACTCGTCGGTTCCGAAGTTCGCAGCTTCATCGGTCATTCCCAAGAGGTTCAGTCCGTCGCCTTTAGTTCTGATGGTCAAACTCTCGCCTCCGGCAGTACCGATGGCACCGTCAAACTCTGGAACTGGCAAACCGGCAAACTGATCCGCACCCTGTTGGGACATTCCGATGCCGTCTGGTCCGTCGCCTTCAGTCCTGATGGCAATACCATCGCCTCGGGAAGTTGGGATAAAACCATCAAACTCTGGGATTTCAGCAGTGGCCTCCCCATCCGGACCCTCAAGGGTCATTCCGAACAGGTTCACTCCGTCGCCTTTAACCCCGATGGCCAAACCCTCGCCTCTGGAGACCTAGGTGGCACGATTAAGCTCTGGAATATGGACACAGGTTCCCAAGTTGGAACCCTCAAGGGACATACCGATTGGGTGGGGGTCGCCTTTAGCAAAAGCGGCCAAACTCTAGTCAGTGGCAGCTTTGATGACACCATCAAACTGTGGAAAGTCAATCCTTAGTCAAATCTCAGGGACTAGCTTCCCCTTTGAATTTTTAGAAAACGCGATTGGGTGTACAGAACAAATCCCCGTCGCGTTTTTTCTCCGGTTTTCCTCGCTCATCACAGGCAGCAAACCAGTTTCAGGTCCTAGGACGCCAGTATCGTAGGGATGAGAAACCCAGTTTCTTGTCCTTGGCATCTCATACCAAATCCGGCATCCTGGAGCATTGCACTCGGCGATCGCCCGGTTACAAATCACAGCCTCCGGTCCCCCAATCCTATACAATCGATAAAACCCGGTCCGGATCCCTTGATCGCATCCCGGTTTTACCCCTAAAGCAACCCTCCATCGGCAGCGTCAAACCCAACCTGCTGATGGATTGATGAATCCATTTTGTCATCTTTTAGCCCGGTAAAACACGATTGTTCAGTTTATATTGTTTTTATATCGAGTCTTAAGTCTCAACCCCAGATCGATTTGAATAGCGAGGTAGGCGAGCGTGATGACCCCTGATAAAATAGGGTTAGTGTTAGTAATTGACGATTCCTCCACTAATCTAGAATTGCTCTATGATATTTTGACTGAAGTGGGCTATGAGGTCCTCTTGGCAAAACAAGGTATTAAAGGAATTGAACTCGCCCTAAGTCATCCGGTTGATTTGATTTTACTGGATCTCATCATGCCCGAACTGGATGGCTTCCAAACTTGCAACCTCCTGCAAACTGCTCCCGAAACCCATGATATTCCGATTATTTTCATGACGGGCATTTCTGATGATTTAAAAAAAGCCAAAGGTCTAGGAATAGGAGCTGTTGATTATATTACGAAACCTTTTTATAAAGATGAAATATTAGCTCGCATTAAAATTCATATTAAATTGCGTCGATTAACTCTCGAATTAATTCAGGAAAAACAATCCCTCGAACAACGAGTGGAAGAAAGAACCGCAGAACTCTCTCAAATTTTGGCCGAACTCCAAAAGGCTCAACTCCAATTGGTCCGGGGTGAAAAACTCTCTTCCATCGGCCAATTAGTGGCCGGTGTGGCCCATGAAATTAAAAATCCCTTGGGGTTTATTGCTGGGAATATTGATATCGCGACAGAAGGGGTTTATCATTTAATTGAATATTTGGAACTGTATCGAGCTAAATTTCTGAATAGCGGAGAAGAAATTCAGCGCAAAGGGGTAGAAATCGATATTGAGTATTTGTTACAAGATTTACCCAAAATGCTGGCTTCTATGAAAGTGGGAACCGATCGCATTTCTAACCTCAGCACTTCCCTGGGAACCTTTTGCCGTTCTGATACCACTGTTAAAGTCTTGGCGGATATTCATGAAGGACTCGATAGCACCTTAATAATTTTACAGCATCGGCTCAAAGCCACTCCGAACCGGAGAGAGATTAAAGTGGTTAAAAACTATGGGAAAATTCCTCGGATTCGCTGCTATCTCGGCCAGCTTAATCAAGTGTTTATGAATATTATTGCCAATGCCATTGATGCCTTAGAAGAGGGCCTGGGAAATGCTGTTTCGCCTCCAGATGTAGGGCTGCAAATTACAATTGATACCAAACTTAGCGCCGATGGTCAACAGATTGCGATTGAAATTGCCGATAATGGTCAGGGAATGACTCCGGAAGTGAAATCCCAAATTTTTGATTACTTATTTACCACCAAACTTGTGGGGAAAGGGACAGGGTTAGGGCTATCTATTTCCCTTCAGATTGTTAAAGAAGCTCACAATGGCAATTTGACTTGCTATTCTGAATTAGGGGGAGGAACTGCATTTGAAATCCAGATTCCCCTGGATGAATCGGAGGCGATCGCCTCCTGACGGAGTGGGTTTGCGATCCAAACTGTACCGGATTTTATGACCCTTTTCCCGTCAGCCAGTAGGTGAGCATTTCGCCTTTGCCTCGAATCGAAACTGTTTCCCGTTCTGTCAATATATAGTAGCTTTTCAATCGCTGGTATGTCTCATCAGTGACTTGAATTTGACCGGGTAATCCTTGAGATTCCATTCGCGAGGCCATATTCACCGGATCTCCCCAAAGATCGTAAATAAATTTCGTAGTCCCAATCACCCCGGCGACGACAGGACCCGTGGCAATCCCACAGCGAATTTGAAACGGTTCGCCGGTTTGGGTTTGAAATTGGCCGATCGCCTGCTGCATATCCAATGCCATCTGCGCGATCGCCGAGGCATGATTGTGTTGGGGGATGGGGACGCCACCGACCACCATATAGGAATCCCCAATGGTTTTAATTTTTTCTAATCCATGTTGGGTGGCGAGTTCATCAAATTGGGAAAAAATTTGATTCAGTAAAGTGACTAATTATGATTCTGACATTTTAGCAGACAATGGCGTAAATCCCACAATGTCGGCAAATAAAATACTTGCTTCATCTCTGTAGTCTATTTTGCAGTTTTTATATTTTTTTATGTTTTCCTAAAAACCACAGGTCAAAGTCACCCCTTTTGTTAAAGTGCTGCCGGAGTAAACCCATGACTTGATGTAAAAAATATCGGGCATAATCGGTCATCCATAAAAGTTCAATATATCGGGCAATTTAGGCTAGAATATTCTCGGCTAAAAATCCCTATTGTTCTGTTATCAAATCAAATCGAGTTATTTGAATCAACCCTCAGAGCCATTTTGGGGATTAAGCTTGGAGGACCTTTTCACCTCGGCAAACTTGTTTAACGGGTAGTTCTATCCAAAACTCTGTTCCTTGACCGGGGGTGGAAAAACACTGAATTTGACCCCCATGCTTTTCCACAACAATTTGATGACTAATAGATAAGCCTAACCCGGTTCCTTTTCCTACGGGTTTGGTTGTAAAAAAGGGATGAAAGAGGGAGGAAAGGACCTCGGAACTCATGCCCGCGCCATTATCGGAAATTTGAATCACCACCCGTTCACCCTTGCTTATGTGAGTGCGAATGTGAATCGTGGGAATAAATTCATCTGGACTGGAAAGGCTTGATGCTCGCACCTGTTTTTCTGCTAATCTCCACCCTTCGTTTCCCTCACCCCAATCTCCTCGTTTCATTTCCAAAGCATCAATCGCATTTCCAATTAAATTCATAAACACTTGATTAATCTGACAGGGAAATCCTTCGATTCCGGTAATTTCACCATAGTCTTTGACAAGATTGATGGCGGGGCTTTTACCATTGGCTTTGAGGCGATTTTGTAAAATCAAGAGGGTACTCTCGATGCCTTCATGAATATCCATCTGTTTCATCCTCGCTTCATCTTTCCGGGAAAAATTCCGCAAAGATAGCACTAACTGATGCATTGAATCTGACCCAATTTTAATTGAAGACAAAGTTTTGGGTAAATCTTCTTTAATAAAATGAAAATCAACTTCTTCGAGATGTTCACCTAGGATTGGGTCAGGATTCGGATATTCTTGTTGATACAGTTCGATAATTTCCAGTAAGTCTTGAACATAAGCGATCGCATGATTGACATTGCCATAAATAAAACTCACGGGATTGTTCAGTTCATGGGCGACACTGGCTAGGAGTTGGCCTAAACTGGACATTTTTTCGCTCTGAATCAGGCGATCTTGGGCATTTTTTAACTCCCCTAGGGCTTGTGCTAATTCAGCGGCTTGAGAACGAGCTAGGGTGGCTGCAATCTGGCTTTGACGATAGAGTTCCGCTTGCTGACGGGCGATCGCCTCTTGTTGGTCGTTACTTTCTTGTTGATATTGACTGACAATGGTATCTAAGTCATCAAGCAAGGGTCCACTCGCTGCATCTAGGATGTAACGCAGATGGGGATTTTCCGGGGTCAATTCCTCGTCTTCTGCGGCGATCGCCTGATTGACTGCGGCAATATAGGCTTTAATTTTCCGATCTAAATTGATCGGGGGTTCAAAGTACATGGATTTGACCGTTGAGGATGGATGTCCCGGTAATTGCAAGGCTGCATCCCCATAGATCAGCCCATTATGCGATTTTTCCATCAAGGTGATGGTTTCTCGCAAAGCCGAACGCCATTTTATTCTATCTTCCGGTGTCTGAGACCTCTCTAGTTGCAAGGCAAAGAGTGCGCTGCGTTGAGACAGCATTCGCTGGCGACCACTAATATTGACTACTGCCGCATTAATTTCTCGCATAGTTTGTATCTCAGCCATCTGAAAACAGTTGGTCAAACCGAACACGGCTTTTGACTCCACATCTAATAAATAGAGCTTTCTTCCCCTACAGCAGGACTGACAAATGACCTTTATATTTATAGAGGTGATTCGTGAATCGCCCCTGCATTTAGGGTGGGTTCGGAGAATATGCGTCAGTCCTGCCCTCAATCTTTTTTATGCCGATTCAGGGAATGAGTTTGTAGTTGAAGTTACAGACTTTTCATCCGATGCTGATTTTTCTGTTAAGTTATGTATTTTTTACATAACTGTTTTTAAAGTTTTTCAACAAATAAAAAATCCTCAAACATCCCCGAGGCGATCGCACTTAAGTCCGGATCCTCGGCGAAATGACCTCAGTTTCTGGCCCTCCAGCAACCGCAAGGCGGATTAACTGGCTCCCCCCATCAAAGACGGAATCACATCGATCGCCGGATCCGATGATCGTACTTTAGCCCCTTGACGGATGGGAATGACAATCCGAAACTCGGTCCCCTGACCGGGTTCAGATATACAGGAAATAGAGCCGCCATGCCGTTCCACCACGATCTGATAGCTAATCGACAGTCCCAAACCCGTTCCTTTGCCTTCGGGTTTGGTCGTGAAAAAGGCTTCAAATAGCTGCTGTCTGACTTCAGGTGTCATCCCGGGTCCATTATCCGCCACTCGAATAGCGACGGCCTCATCCCGCACGACTTCCGTGCGAATCCAAATCGTCGGCAAGGGTAATTGATATACTGGCAGCCGAGATTTAGAAAAATCCAGGTCCGATAAAGACATTTCGCCGGTTCCACCTCCGGTTTTCTTCCCCTTGCGATCGCTGTTCTCTAAGTCATGTCCATTTCCCTTGGCAGAATTGCTGGTATTCCATTTGCCCGTCATCTCTTCTAAGGCATCGATCGCATTCCCGATCGCATTCATAAAGACTTGATTGAGTTGACTCGGATAACATTCGACCGGGGGCAGGTCTCCAAATTGTTCAATCGTGGCGATCGCCCCGCAATAGGGATTTGCTTTCAGGCGATGATGTAGAATTAACAGGGTACTTTTGAGCCCTTCGTGAATGTCGGTGACTTTCAGTTCCGCAGTATCGGCCCGGGAGAAGTTCCGCAGCGATCGGGCCAATTCCCCAATCCGTTCCGCACCCACTCGCATGGAGGAAATCATTTGGGGGAGGTCTTCGAGGAGGTAGGCCAGTTCAATTTCCTCAGTGTAGGCACGAATCTCCTCCGACGGTTCCCCATAATATTTTTCGTAGAGTCCCAAGAGTTGCATCAACTCTTGCAGATACTTAGTGGCATAAGAGAGATTCCCATAGATAAAATTCACGGGATTATTGATTTCGTGAGCGACCCCTGCCACTAAAGACCCCAAACTGGATATTTTTTCGGTTTGTATCAGTTTGGCCTGGGTCTGTTTGAGTTCGTGCAGGGCAGTTTTCAGCTTGGCAGCTTGGGCGTTAGCGGCAGTGGCGGTAATACAACTTTGGTCATAGAGTTTGGCCTGATCGATGGCGATCGCAATTTGTATAGCTACATCTTGGAGTAACTCGACCTCACTTTCCGTCCAAGAGTGAGTGGAACTGCCATGCAGACAGACCAGGGCACCTTTTTGTCCGGAATGGGTTTGTACTGCCACGGCCAGTAATGAGATGATGGAGCGCGCTTGCAACAGGTCGCGACTCGGTTCGTCCAGTTGGCGATCGGCGATCACGTCATCGATTTGCAAGAGTTGAAGCTGTTGCAGGGCCTTCCCCAGAACGGGAATTTCTGCCAGGGGGTTATCTGTACAATCCTGGGACTGCCTGGGGTCCCGCGCTTCCTGACTCTGTTCATAATTGGGGGGATTTGATTCAGGATTATACCATAAAAACTGACAGCGGTCAATGGCCAGGAGATGGCGAATTTCGCTGACTGCGGTTTTTAAAATGGTGTCAATATTTAATGAGGTATGAATTTGACTAGAGAGGCGACGCTTGAGGAGTTCCACCCGCGATCGCAGTTCTCGAAACCGGGTTTCCGAGGCAACCAGTTCCTGTTGAGTGCTTTCTAGACGTTCGTTCGTAGCTTTAACTTCCGCCATTGCCATCTCAAGCTGACGGGATTTTTCTTCCATTTGACAACTATATTGGATCGACTGAGACACCTCTCCCAGCATCTCGATCGCCACTGCAGAAACACTCCCATTCATGGTTTCTATCCCCAACCAAGGCAGAGGGGCGATCGCATGGGGGTTTTCCCAGACAATTTTAAACTGTCCGTTCGGTAAAATTTCTCCGATTCGACAGGTTTTGGAGATATGATTATTCGCCTCAATTCGCACCAATCCCCCGGGTGCTTCAAAGGTTTGATTGTAGGCCGCTTTTCTCACCTGGTCCACATCAAAGGTTCCGGCTTTTTCTACAGATTGTTTCCATAAATAAACTTGTGTATAAGCCGCTTCAATTGGGTCACTGGTTACCCGATTTTTTCCATACCGGGCCTGAAAATTTTTGACAAATTTTTGATTTTGGGGCGTATTAACACTTTGAAAATAACTCCATGTCGCATAATGTCCGGTTGCTGCATCCCCAATCCGGCGCACTTCATCTTCGGCCACACTCACGGCGAGAATGGGCATCTCTGCTGCGGTAATTCCTGCTTCTCGATATTGGTGATAAAAGGCGATATTGCTATCCCCATTTAACGTGTTAAATACTAAGTCGGCTTGAGTTGCTTGAATCCGAGGGATGATATCTTGAAAGTTTTGTTCCCCTAATAAGATGTATTCTTCTCCCACAATTTCTCCGCCTTGTTGCTTGAGATGGGCGCGGATAATTTTGTTAATCGTCCGGGGAAATACATAGTTAGAGCCAATTAAGTAGATGCGCTTGCCTTTATTGGCGATCGCCCAAGTGAGAGCGGGTTCCACTTGCTGATTCGGACAGATGCCGGTATAGAAAATATGCGGGGAAGATTCCAGACCTTCATATTCCACTGGATACCAGAGTTGGGCATTAAACTCCTCTAAAACCGGCAGAACGGCTTTGCGCGATGCGGAAGACCATCCCCCAAAAATCGTGATCACTTGCTCCTGTTGGATGAGCTTGCGAGCTTTTTGAGAGAATTCGGTGGGTGAAGATGCTCCATCTTCAATCACGGGTTCTATCGGTTTTCCGAGTACACCCCCAGCCGCATTAATTTCGGCGATCGCCATCAGTTCCGCATCTTTTAGGGATGCTTCTCCAATTGCCATCGTTCCACTCAGGGAGTGCAGGATTCCCACTTTGACACTGGACTCGCATCGGTTCCCGGTCTCGCTCGTTTTACTCATGGCTGACTCTTCAAACACCTCGATGTTCTGGACTATGCCGCCACTGATTTAGGCGGCTCAGGTTTGCTGGTTGCTTGCGCTCCATTGTCTCAAACTTCACCTAATTTATGAAGAATACCTCTTTGTGCTCCTCTAGAAATTCCCGGCTTGCTTTCATCAGATATTTTTTTTCACTCCCGATTAGACTAACTCCTTCCCTGCGGTATGTTTCTGCACCCTTGTTCTGAAGTTTTATCAGCCTATCTCGCTTAATTCACTGAATCTTATGTCTGATTCCTGCTCAAATTCAATTAACTCTCCCTCCCACCAGGACGGAGGGATGCAATCACTCAACTAAAAACAGTTTAAATAGACCCCTAATAACCCCAGAGGATAAAAATACTCATCCTTATTTTTTTATTTTACATAATTTTCTCAAATTTTTGGACAGAGTTTTTGAGATAAACCCAATTCAGGTCCCGATTTTTCAATCCGGTTTCTTTACTCTGATATTTTGTGGTTTTTCAACAATTTTTTCAGCTTTTAGGGACAGAAAACCGTAACGATTTATACGCTTTATCAAAACTTATAAAAGCCTCGCGAAGAAAACTCACCCTTGAGGGGGAATAGACTAACCCCATTAAGCGCGAGAGTGCTAGTTTTTAGAATGGGGAGGATGAGGGAGATGGAGAAATGGGGAGGTTTACCCCGTGATGAACGCTCTGCCAAGTCACGCCCTATTAGAGGGTCTGCCTCCAGTCCCCCAACCCCGCAGGTGGTAGACCCGCCAATTGCTCGTATTATGGCTGAGGGCATAACACGAGAGCAACGACAGCAAGTCGTTACTACGAACCAGAAGAAACGACTTGCTGTCGTTGCTACGAGCATCGCCCCCATACTTCCCGGTGAACGATACCCAATCCAATGGGGAGGGTTTCAAACCTCTTCCTCGAAGGGCAGATCAAACAGGGGCGTGCAGATGCCGTCTTGTTTTCTGCCATTCAGTAGATAGACGAGCATTTCGCCCTTCCCTTTGATGGGGATAGGGCCTCGGCACTCGAAACAGTAGCTAGGCTGTAAAAGGGAGTAGGTTGTACTAGAGACCTGAATCCGTCCAGGAACCCCGTGAGATTCCATGGGAGAGGCAATGTTCACCGTATCGCCCCAGCGATCGTAGATAAACTTGTGAGTTCCGATCACCCCAGCGATCGCCAGTCCAGAATGAATGCCAATCCGCATGGCAAAAGATTCGTGACATTTGCGATTAAAATTCAGGATTTCCGTTTGCATATCTAGGGCCATTTCTGCGATCGCAGAAGCATGATGGCGGCGCTGCACCGGCAGACACCCTACCACCATATAGGCATCCCCAATCGTCTTAATTTTCTCCAACCCTTGACACTCCCGATGTCTAAAGACACGGGGATTCTTGCACAGCCTTAGACCAAAGCCTAAGTCTGATGGGCGCTGCTCAAAGTGCCTCTAATAAGTCCGCTCAAATTAGATTTGAACTTTCCCTTTACTTTGCGAAGGATA
>NZ_JAFLQW010000017.1 GCF_017313335.1 Phormidium pseudopriestleyi FRX01
AGAGGTGATTCAGAAAACGATTTCGGCGGATTCTGATTTGAACTGGACTAAGGAAGCACAAGGGGAATTGAATAAGGTTCCCGGTTTTGTGCGCGGTAAGGTGAAGCGGAATACGGAGAAATTTGCCCGGGAACGCGGGTTTAGCCAGATTTCTTTGGAAGTGATGTATGCGGCGAAAGAATCTGTAGGCGCGTAGATTTGAGGGTTGGGTGGGGTGACCCACTTAACGCAAATTAGAAGAGGGCGATCGCCTAACCGAACGAGAGGCGATCGCCTGACACTCCATCTCTATTTGAAAAATGGTTCGCGAGATACATCGAAGGAAAAACACCAGTGAATGAACCGAAAATTTACATCTCAGTTCCCGCCGATTATGATAAACCCTGGAAAGAAGCACTTTCTCTTTACTTTGAACAGTTTTTATCGTTCTTTTTTCCGGCCATTCATAGTCAGATAGACTGGACTCAACCCTATCGTTCCCTGGAAAAGGAACTGATGGAACTGGTGCGGGATTCGGATGTTGGGACTCAATTTGCCGATAAATTGTTTGAAGTGAAACTCCTCAACCAACAGACCGTATGGATTCTGATTCATGTCGAAGTACAGAGTCAAACGGATCCGGAGTTTAATCAACGGGTCTATCGGTACAACTATCGCGCTTTGGACAAATACAACAAACCCGTGGTTAGCGTCGCGATTTTAGGAGACGATAGTCCATCTTGGCGTCCCACGGAATATTCCTATAGCTTGGATGGGTATCGACTCCGGATGGAATTTCCTACGGTGAAACTGTTGGACTACCAGAGTCGTTGGCAGGAGTTAGAATCGGAAGAAAACCCCTTTGCGCTGATGGTGATGGCGCATTTAAAACCCAAGCGACGAACGGGAAGATGACTGAACGAAAACAGTGGAAGTGGACGCTAATTCGCTCACTGTTTGAAAAGGGTTATACTAGAGATGAGATGGTAAATCTATTTCGGTTTGTGGACCGGATGATGAGCCTACCGAAGGAACTGGAACAGCAATTAAGAACTCAAGTGATTCGCTATCGGGAGGAAAGACAAATGCCGTTCATAAGTCCAATGGAAGAACTGATCCAAGAAGAAGCGCGTGAGCAGGGACGTCAAGAGGGACTTCAAGAGGGACTTCAAGAGGGACGTCAAGAGGGAATGATGGAAAAGCTGCGAGAGAATATCCTGCAAATTTTGCAAATCCGGTTTGGGGAATTACCACAGGAAGTCCTAGAGGCGGTTAATGGGATTGAAGAGATGGATATTCTCAATTCGCTATTGCGGGAGGCGATCGCGATCGCCTCAATCGCTGAATTCCAAGTTTTTATGACCTCCGTGAGAACATCAGTTGAATAAATCAGGGAAATCCAAAATACCCCCTCTCGCCATCGGTTTAGGACACGGCAATGCCGTGCCCTAAGCTTCAAAACTGGAAACCCGAATTTAAACTCAATGGATTATGACTAATTTTCAGATTTTTTCGCTTCAGGTGGAGCCTCAGAAATTACCTCATATTCAATGACAACTGGAGAGTCAGGTATAACGTCAGATTCTGAAACCACTTCCGATTCCGGCAGGATTGGAGTAGCGGTCGATTCACCTCTCATTTCGGCGACGCGATCGCGAGTTTGATTCGCTACTTCACTGGCTTTTTCTCGCGCTTGTTCTGCAAAAGATACAGTGCCTTCTCGCGCTTGTTCTGCAAAAGATACAGAGCCTTCTCGCGCTTGTCCCGCGACTTCCTGCACTTTACTTTTCGCTTGTTCCGAGATATTTTGCGCTCCCTTCATTAATCCGCGCAAATCACCCATTGTTTTAGTATAATCATCTTTGAGCAACTCGCCGACTTTATTCAGTTTTTGATTCATGCCATCGGTGTAGGGTTGAGGGTCTTGGATGGCTGTATCAATGGCAATAATTCGCTTACTTCCGATACTAGAAATATCATCCGGAGAGAGCAGATAAGTCCCTTCTACTGCACCCCGCCAACCGCTCGATTTATAAAGATAACCGACGACAGCTCCAGTCTGAGTGGCAATGATATAATCGCGCAATTCACCGGCTGTATTTCCGCTATCAGTCAAGACTTCATGACCAATAATCCCTTGATTAATTTCTGGGGACTTTTCGGGTTCTTCCGCCTCGGCATTAATGTTTACTAAAACACTATCCGCACCAATACTATAAATTTGGGCCCAAGAAAAAGAATGTCTTTTAACCCCTAATCCCAGAACGCCGCCTGATTTAGAGGAAAATCCGACAACGTGATGGGAATTTGCATTGAGCCACAGTTCATCAATGTGGCCTATTTCTTCTGCGGTGCCGCGATCGATGACGCGACGATTTAGCAACTGAGAAGACTGAATCACTTGTTGTTCGATTGCCATATTAAAACTCCTATGGATTATAAACTCATCCGTTGTCCGGATGATTGACATCAGACTGGTGAGTGCAACCGGCTAAAAGCCATGATGCCTTGCCAACAAACCATTCGTTTCCGATAGTCTGCTCAAAGGAGCAATGTACAGGAGTGATGAGATTTACCCGGGTGGGGTAATCGGGCGCTAAGGTAGCAACATGGCCTTCGGCGATCGCTCCATTTAATTGCTCCTTCCCTCTAGCCTGTCTGATATGAACCGATACTAACAAAATCGCGTAGAGGGATCCGCCGCTTGTTCAGGATGGATAGCCCTTTTTCGCCACTTCGGATTCCAACGAAGTTTGGGGGAGTGGGATGGGTTTTGTGACATCCTCCGCAGTCACCGTATCCGAATCCGGGTCGGGCAGACGCATTGCAGACTCCAATTTTTGAGAGTCGGCTGAAACTTTAGACCGATATTTTGACAGATGAATTTGGATTTGCGGACCCGAACGCGCCAGAGAAAAAATCACCCCATCTTCGGCGGTCACTTGAGTAATGGGAGACTCCTTCAGATAAGTCCCATTCGTGCCGAGATTAATAATTTTCCACTGGAGACCGACCCGTCGTAACTCTACATGATGTCGAGAGACAACAGCACTATAGAGTACGACATTATTATCCGTCGCACGCCCAATCCGAATTGCAGATTCGTTGTCAAATTTCCAACTCTGAATCGGTGTGGACTTAATCGGATGCAATAAAGTTAATGTAATCACAGGAGCATCCCTATTCAGTAGATCTACCTTTGATAACAAAGGTTTAAGGTACAGTCGCAACAGGGTCCTTAAATTTCCCGGGTTACAAAAAGGACCTATTTAAAAGATACCCCTCTCACCCTTCCTTTTCTCAATTCTCAGGATCTCCCTTGTCAACAAGACAAGAGGTTTCGTCTAAACTGGAATAGAAATCCAGGGTTGATGGGTCCGGCTAACAAAACCCCCCGCCAGACTTAGAAAAAGTTGGCGGTGAGTCTGTCAACTGGGAAAAAGGAGGTAAATACTTAGTCCGGGGGTACAGCCAAGGTTAGAAACCAGGTTTGGTTACAAAATCTCTGGTCCTTATAGCCATCCTAAATGATTTATAACCGAGCCCGTGAGCCAAAGGTGAAGTGCCGACAGCACGCGGATCAAACTCTCATCTGTGCGTTTGAACGGTAGCTTCATGACCCACCGGCACCCCAGGACGGTTATAGCAAGCCAGAAAGGGTAGACACCCGGCTTGTTGTCCCCCGGATTTAATCCAGAGCGAATCCAGTGCCGATTCCCGAGACCCTAGGACAGTTGGAAAATAAAGGTGACCATATCTCCCTTACCCAAAGCAATGCGATCGCCCGCACGCAAAAGCTGGCGATTTCCTTTCGGTAACGGCAGATTATTGACGTAGGTGCCATTAGAACTGCCCACATCCTCCAGAAAGAAATTAGTTCCCTCCACACGGATATCCGCATGAATGCGAGAGACCACTTCAGAATGGGGAAATCCCGACACATCTACATCTGGGGGAACCATATCATTGGGTTTGCCAATGTGAAGTACCGACACAGTGGAGGGTAATTCCACCGGGGTATTCGTTTGAACATGGAACAGTCGTGCCTGTGGCATCGCCTGAAGTTGAGTTGCCGAACTGGTTCCAACCGGAGTGGCAATCGGAGTCGGTGTCGGAGTTGGTGCCGGAGTCGGTAGCGGAGTCGGTGGCGGAGTGGGGTCCGGAGTCGGTAGCGGAGTGGGGTCCGGAGTCGGTAGCGGAGTCGGTAACGGAGTGGGGTCCGGAGTCGGTAGCGGAGTGGGTGCAACCGGGGGAGGAGTCTCCGCTTCCGGTTCCGAGGTGGAAAATCCGGCTAGGTGGTCTGGGGATACCAGGGGTTCTGGGGGGTCTAGGTCCGGGAGCGACCCTGTCGAGGAACCCGAGGCAGCAGAAACTACCGTCGGCAAAGCTTCGGGGAATTCTACAGAGGAGCTTTCCTCAGCAGCATTGACCTGGAGATTATAGCCACACTGACCGCAGAAGGCGGCATCAGTTTGGACCGTTGCGCCACAGTTCGGGCAGTTCATCGTAGCAGGCAAAGGAGTCAAACAAGCCTCACATTGGATGGCTCCATCAGGATTTTGGTGGTTGCAATTCGGGCAAACTATCATCTTGGTTAAGTTCTCGCTTCGATACGATCGGAGAAAAGACGGGTTTAAACTGCTGCTATTGCGGCGGTTCAATCGCTTCAGCAGAGAATAGCAACGAGGGGTTCACAGCAAAAGTCCATCGGACCTCTGATCTGATCACTCCGCCTTGCCATTGCGGATAGACCGTTTAGACGGCTAACTCCCGTCCTGCCGGTTCATCTAATAGCCACCATAACTCGCCTAAAGGCTGAATCAGCCGCGCCGGGTAGGTTAGAGGGTCAGCTTCGGCGGCGAAAATTTGTCCGAGGGCCTGTTGTTTGGAGGCTCCTGCCACCAGAAAGAAGACATTGTGGGCGTGGTTAATTAGGGGAACGGTAAAGGTGATGCGGGGCTGTCCGTCTTTATTGCCTACGGTCACGAGGCGATCGCGCACTTGTAAGGCGGAGGTATGGGGAAACAGGGAGGCTGTATGAGCATCATCGCCGATTCCCAGCAAAATGATATCAAAATTGGGGAATTCTCCTGGAGAAATGGCAAAGAATTCTTGCAAATGGGCCTCATGGTGCTGGGCATCGGTAGCCGGATTTTCTCCCTGGGTGGGAATCGGGTGAATGTTGGCGTCGTCCAAGTTAACGCGATCGAGCCATGCTTGACGTGCCATGAGCTGATTGCTATCAGGATCCGTTGGGGGGACATAGCGTTCGTCTCCCCAAAAGATGTGAATTTTTTCCCAGGGAAGGTTGAAGGTGGCGAGGGATTCATACAAGGGTTTGGGGGTGCTGCCACCAGCTAGGGCGATGGTACAGCGATCGCGCTGTTGAATCGCTTCGTCAATTTTGGCCCGCACCAGTTCCAGCGATCGCTCAATTAGGGCAGTTTTATCGGCTAAGACTTCGACGTTATGATTCATCCGGTTGGATTAAAATGAGGGTTTTCCACCCTATTTTAAGCAATCTAGTCAAGAGGAGATGAGGAAGATGGGGAAGATGGGGCGGATGGGGAGAAGAGGAAACGACTGAAGTCGTTACTAAGAAAAAATATCCTTCCGATCTCCCCCATTTCCCGATCTCCCCCATTTCCCGATCTCCCCCATTTCCCGATCTCCCCCATTCCTATGCTTTCTCACCCCAATCCCGATCGCCTGATTATTTTTACCCGTCTTCCCTATCCTGGCACGACTAAAACCAGGCTGATTCCTGCATTAGGGGCAAGGGGGGCGGCGCTCTTGCATCGACAATTGGGGGAACATACCTTGGCAACAGTTCGAGAGGGGTTGCACAAGAAGATGGCGAAACCGATCGCGGTGGAAGTCCGATTTACTGGGGGAACCCTGGAACAGATGCAAGGGTGGTTGGGGGAAGATTTGGAGTATCGACCCCAGTCCGAGGGAGATTTGGGCGATCGCCTCAAAGCTGCTGCTCAGGAGGCATTTGAGTCGGGATGCTCGCGGGTGGTGATTATCGGGACCGATTGCCCGGATTTGGATGCCGTGACCCTCATGCAAGCTTTTGAATCCCTGCACTCTCATGACATAGTTTTAGGACCCGCAATGGATGGGGGATATTATCTGATTGGACTGTCTCGGTTCATTCCGCAGATATTTCAGGGGATAGCTTGGGGGACTGGGGAAGTTTTGGCCCAAACTCTTGCAGTGGCGGGTTCTGAGTCCCTGACTGTGGCGCAGTTACCGGAACTTAGGGATATCGATCGCCCGGAAGATTTAGCTGAATTAGGGTCCCGATTCTCCCTGA
>NZ_JAFLQW010000449.1 GCF_017313335.1 Phormidium pseudopriestleyi FRX01
CAAAGAACCGGGACATTTACCGATAATATGAAACTGCCCATCCATCGGTGGTTTCGTTACTCTGCGGGATTTTCAGCCGATTGGGTTGAAAGGGCGATCGCTGAAGTGAACCCTCAAACCCTCTTAGATCCCTTTGCCGGATCCGGTACGGTTTCTGTAGTTGCCGATAAATTAGGCATCAATTCTTATGGCGTTGAAGCGCATCCGTTTGTCTATCGACTTGCCCAAGGTAAACTCGCTTGGAATACACCCATCCCAGATTTTTTAGCTGCTATCAGAGACATTCAACAGGTTGCGATCGATCTTCATCCGCAGTTCCCCAAACCTATTCCCGCACTTCTGAGTAAGTGTTACACCGATGCAGCCCTGCTTGATTTATTCAAAATTCAACAAGCATATCTGCAACTTGCTCCCCACTATTCTGAAAACCTCCAATCTCTGATTTTTATGGCAATTTCTGCTATTTTACGAGTCTCTAGTTATGTGGGAACTGCCCAGTGGCAATATGTTCTCCCCAATAAACGAAAGGCTAAAATTCATCATCCCTTCGATGCCTTAAGCCATCAAGCAGCTTTGATGGAAACAGACATGAGATTGATGCAATCTTTAGGGCGATCGCCTCGTTCTATTCTCTTACAAGAAGATGCTAGAACCTTACAAAATATCCCCGACAATTCAATCGATTTAGTCATCACATCTCCCCCTTATGCCAATAATTATGATTACGCCGATGCCACTCGCCTAGAAATGACCTTTTGGGGGGAAGTCCAATCCTGGTCAGATTTACATGAAGCTGTTCGTAAGTTTCTAATTCGTTCTAACTCCCAGCACGTTTCCAAAGAGCGTCTTACCTTAGAGATGCTCATCCCTGACCCAGTTTTGAACCCAATTCGAGATGAATTATTTCCGATTTGTCAAGAGTTAGAACAGATTCGGACAACCAAGAGTGGAAACAAAGCCTATCATACGATGATTGCCGCTTATTTTATTGATATGGGAAAAGTATTCCATGCCCTTCATAGAGTAACTCGTTCAGGCGGTAAAATCTGCTTAATTATCGGGGATTCAGCCCCTTATGGTGTTTATGTCCCGGTGGAACAATGGCTGGGGAAATTAGCCCTTGCTGCTGGATTTGACGGTTGGTATTTTGAAGAAATCAGAAAACGCAACGTGAAGTGGAAAAACAGAAAACATCGGGTTCCACTCCATGAAGGAAAACTTTGGATAAACAGGAGTTAATAAAATGGCACAGTCCCCTTCTCACCAATTCGGACAACTATTAGGAAAACTTTTGGAAGATATTGTTTTATATGATATCTTAAAGCCCCGGCTTGAAAAGTTTGCCGAAAACAAAAACTACTATTTAGACTACCAAAAATCCCGTCCTGCTAGAAAGGGAAAAAAGGTAACTTGGGAAGATAAGTATGGAAATAAGCATGATTTAGATTTTGTGATTGAAGTCGGGGGTACAGAAGAAAAACTGGGCATTCCTATAGCCTTTATTGAATCGGCATGGCGGAGGTACACCAAACACTCGAAAAATAAAGTTCAAGAAATTCAAGGGGCAATTTTACCGATTATTCAATGGTATTCTCAGTTAAACCCTTTTTATGGTGTAGTCTTAGCTGGAGATTTTACAAAACCGGCTTTAGAACAACTCAAAACTAATGGATTTGCCGTTATTTACATTCCTTATGCCGATGTAGTCAATGCTTTTAAAATCATCAATTTTGATATCGCTTTTGATGAAGCAACCCCAGATTATCTGTATGAAAATGCCTCGGAAAAACTGAGATTGATAACTGACTCAGAAAAACAGCCGCTTCGACAGGCTTTAATGCAGGTTGCTCAAAAACAAGTCAAGGAATTTATGACGAAGCTAAAAAACTGTCTTGAACGTCACATCACTCAAATTATGATTATGCCGCTGTTTGAAAACCCGATATGAGTTTACTCAGATCCAAGAGGCGATCGCCCAACTCGACACCCTAGACTTAACAAACCCTGGCGGTGATTTTCAAAGGTTTGAAGCCCTGATTAATTATAGCAATGGGGATTCAATTCGCGCAACTTTTCAAAGCAAAATGTTACTAGCGGATTTTTTGAAAACTTTAGGTAACAACTAGGGGCCGTCCCCCCCCCTTGCCTAATAGTTTAACTCCCGGGGGTTGGTGATGTAACCCTCTGGGAAGGCTACCGTCTACAACTTTCTAAAGCAAATTTCCTAAAATTCCAATTCCTAGGTTAGGATAGACCTAGACCTCTAAAAATAGAATTTACCCTATTGTAGGAGTGACTGGAAACTATGTTATCTGAAATGACCCTATTTGATGAAGGGTTTTATTTGGCCAGAAATTCTGATGTAGCGGCAGCGGTTGCTAGTGGTATATTCAGTAGTGCGGCCCAGCATTATTTTGCATTTGGAGACCAAGAAAATCGCGATCCAAGTGCATTTTTTCAGGCTGATTACTATCTCTCGCAAAACCCTGATGTAGCAGCGGCGATTTCCCCCAGCCTAAGTGCGTTTGACCATTTTATTAATTTCGGTTACCGGGAAGGGCGAGATCCGACTCCCTTTTTTAATACCAATTTTTACGCCCAAACGAATCCTGATGTAGCCGAGGCGGTGAGTCAAGACCCTCTGACGGGTTTCTTCGCTCACTATATCACATTTGGGGCGCAGGAAGGTCGCAGTCCTGTGGCCTTTTTTGATCAGACTTATTATCTGGAACAAAACCCTGGGGTTGCTGAGGTGGTTTCCCGAGGAGAGACGACGGCGATCGCCCATTTTGCGAACTTCGGTCAGTTTGAGGGTCGCCTGCCTCGTCGCTTATTTGATGAGTTGTATGTCTTCGGCGACAGTCTTTCTGATGATGGCAATTTGTTTGCCTTAACCCAGGGTCTATTTCCTCCGGAACCCTTATATACCAATGGACGATTTAGTAATGGACCCATCTGGGCTGAACTTCTGCCCTCTCGTCTGGGGTTAGATGTAAATCCTCAGACCAATATTGCCTTTGGAGGGGCTACAAGTTCTGATGTGAATTCTCTGAATTTGGAAAATCCGCTGTTACCTACCTTGCCCGGGTTGCAGACACAAATTGAGAGTTTTATCGCCGAAACTCCGTTCTCCAATCCCAATGGATTATACACCATCTGGGCGGGTGCTAATGATTACTTGAATGCTGGGATTACAGATGTAACAATTCCGGTGAATAATTTAGTGAATGCGGTGACTCAACTGGCGGATGATGGTGCTCGCAATTTTATGGTGATGAACCTCCCGGACTTGGGTAACACTCCCGGAGTCAGAAATCGGGGACCGCAAGCACAGCAATTTCTAAGCCAACTTACCAATGTTCATAATACGGCATTGGCCACAGCGATCGCCAATTTAGACCAAAACCCGAATATCAATATTATTCTGGTTGATGTGAATGGGTTGCTCAATGATGCGATCGCCAATCCGAGTCAATACGGATTCACAAATGTCACCGACCCCGCCCAGCAATCCCCTGGAAGCGACCCGAATACCTTCCTGTTTTGGGATGATGTCCATCCCACCACTACCAGTCATCAACTTATTACCGATGAGGCCCTCAAAACGGTGACTGACTTATCTCAATTGGTGAAGGTGATTCTCTAACTCCCCGAACCGTTAAAGAATGCGGGCATCTCACTAGAGCAAGATACCCGCATTTTCATAATTTTACCCTATGGTTTGGCTAACCGTATTTCCCCAAAACATCGGGTCCTCAGCATTCGGATCAGGACCTTAATCTGGAGTGAATTCGGCGATTTTTGCCATTGGAGATAGGCTGGGTGCGTTGAAGCCGATGGTTTCAGCCGATCGCACTTGGGCGTAAGCTTGGGTGGCTACGCTATTAATCGCAACGGTCGTATTGTCATACACCTGCATGGCAATTTTTGGATAACAACCGATCGCCACGATCGCCACCAAAAAACTCAGGGCGATCGCAACTTCCCGAGGCTGACTATCAATAAACGCCGCTTCTCCGGGTAAGATACAATTCGTCCCAAAACAAACTGCCGCTTGGTTTTCAATAAAGTCTTCCCGTAACTCCGGATCCGTGATGTCACAAGCCGGAATTTCTTTCGACCCGTAGAAGGACCCGTGAAACACTTGACGCACCATCGACAACAGATAAATCGGGGTTAAAATGACCCCAATTGCAGCGAGAAAGACCACAGCAATCCGGAAGGTCAGGCTATAAAAATCACTGGTGGCAATCCCAATAAATACCGCCACTTCACTGGCAAATCCACTCATTCCCGGTAAGGCCAGAGAAGCCATTGCACCAGCAGTATAGAGGGCAAAAACTTTCGGCATAAAAAGCCCAATTCCCCCCATATCTTGCATGGTCATGGTATGGGTTCTGTCGTAAGTTACCCCAGTTAAGAAAAACAGCACGGAGGCAATTAATCCGTGGGAAATCATCTGCAACATTGCCCCATTAATCCCGATGTCGGTGAAGGAGGCAATCCCAATTAACACAAATCCCATGTGGGAAACGGACGAGTAAGCCAGTCGCCGTTTCATATTGGTTTGGGCAAAGGAGGTTAATGCCCCATAAACAATATTAACGACTCCCAAAATGACTAAAACTGGGGCAAAATAAACATGAGCATCGGGCAGTAATCCCATGTTCATTCGCATTAATCCATAAGCACCCATTTTTAATAACACCCCAGCCAAAATCATCGAAACTGGGGCGGATGCTTCGCCGTGGGCGTCGGGAAGCCAGGTATGGAAGGGGAAGGCGGCCAGTTTGACGCCAAATGCAATTAATAAACCCGCATAGAGGGGCAATTGCAAGGCCAAGGGAAATTCTTTGAGGGCAATGTCTGCAATATCAAATGAAGCAGGGCCGGGTCCATACAGGGCTAAGGCGAGTCCGGCAATTAGAATAAAGATGGAGGCCGCAGCCGTATAAAGTAGGAATTTGATGGCGGCATATTGCCGTTTCGGTCCGCCCCAGATACAGACTAGGAGATAGACGGGGATGAGTTCGATTTCCCACATGATGAAGAATAGCAGCAGGTCTTGGGCGATGAACACCCCCACCTGGGCTGCATATAATACCAGCATCAGGAAGTAGAACATTCGCGGTTTGCGGTCTACTTGCCATGCCGAAAGCAGGGCCATACTGCTGACGAATCCCGCTAGGAGGACCAAGGGCATGGAGATGCCATCGACGGAAACGGTCCAACTGATGCCGAGTTGGGGAATCCAACTAAATTGTTCGACGAGTTGAAAGCCGGAAATCTGTGGATCGTAATGTTGCCAGAAGAGGAGGCACATCAGGGCGAAGTCAGCGATCGCCACTCCAGTTGCATACCAGCGCAATACGTTTCCATCGCGATCGGGTATCACCGGAACCAGCAAGGCCGCCACTAGGGGCAGAGCAAATATAGTAGTTAACCAAGGAAATGAATCAGCAAGCATTGCAGTGATTTTTCTCTTTTTAAAGGGGCCAGGGCATTAATCTTGAAACTATTATCCCTGTTTTTGTAACATTTCTTTAACTTGACGGGAAGGGATGGAGGAAATTTTCTCTTGAAGGGAAGACAAATTTAACTGAAAATCGTGTGATTCATAATGACTGTAGTAGCCATTGATTTTTAGAAGGTCTGGCATCTTGAATGCTCTATACCTTTGGTTAAAGGTTGGCAATCTGCAATATTTGGGGTAAAAAAATGCCCAAAATTAGAGACAAAGCGTCATGAGAAAGATGAGAGATGGGACTGAAGTGCTGCCCCCCTCTAGGAAGAAACCCCCTGGATGGGGGAGGTTAACCGGATGGGTTGTTTTCTCTGAGATGATGGACCAACGCCTGAAGTCCCAGACGATAACTATTCGGACCAAACCCGCTAATTTGCCCAATTGCGATCGCCGCAATGTAGGAGTGATGGCGAAACGGTTCCCGGCGATAAATATTGCTCAGGTGAACCTCCACTGTGGGAAGGTTCACCCCGGCGATCGCATCACGGATTGCCACACTCGTATGAGTATAAGCCCCGGCATTAATCAAGATTCCTGAGTGCTGGTCCTGGGCGGCATGGATAGCATCCACCAGTACCCCCTCATGATTGGATTGCAACGCGGATAGCTTCACTTGCAAAGCCTGCGCCTCTGTTTCCAGCAAGCGATTAATATCTTCTAACGTCGCGCTACCATAGACTCCTGGCTCTCGTTGACCCAGGAGATTCAAGTTTGGTCCGTGCAGTACCAATATATTCAGCAATCGCCGATGCCTACGCCTTTAACACTATAAATTTACCGACGCCGACGGGGTTCATTGACTGGAATAGGAATCGGTTCCGGTTCCGGTTCTGCCTCTGGACCGAGAAGGGCCTCAATAATTTTGCGCGCCCATTCTTTTAATTTGTCGATTATGTTATCTATATAATCCATTGAAAAGACAGCTCCTTGAGTCCAGGCTATCGCTCTACTACTTGACGGCAGTCACTGAGTGCCGTTTTTAACAGAATTGGAATTACTCTGTTTCTTTGATCATAGCGAATCCTGAGAAATGAGCAAGTAGACTCAACCGTACAAAACAGGCTTTTGGGGATCAGTCCCGAGCAGTTGGATCCAAATACACTCTATATATAGGAATTGCTGAGAGAGTAAACGCTATAGGTATTGCTTCGCAACAAATATTAAGAATGTTAAGCTATTCTTAACATTTTTCTCCGGAGGCAGTCGAGAGCACTTTCGGCGCTGTAATGACGAATCAAGTCCCTTTCTTGGAAAGCGCTGAAGCGGTATTCAAAAGTCTCAACCTCGGAGTTGGGTCCAGCTAACCCGATATAAACTAACCCTACAGGCTTCGTCTCGCTGCCACCGCCGGGACCAGCAATTCCGGTCACACTCAGACCCCAAGTTGCGCCTAATTTAGAGCGGACACCCAGGGCCATTTGTTGAGCCACTATGTCGCTGACGGCACCTTCTTGGGCTAAATCGTCTGAGTTGACATCCAGAAGCCCAATTTTTACTGAATTGTCATAAGCAATCACCCCGCCTAAGAAATAGCGAGAACTCCCGGAAATGGCGGTGAGGAGACTGCCGATACTGCCCCCGGTGCAGGATTCGGCCACGGTGAGGGTTTCACCCCGTTGGAGGAGTAACTCTCCCACCACGGAAGCTAGGGTATCTTGATCGGACCCAAAATAGTCCAATCCAGCGATCGCCTGAATCTGTTGCTGCACTGGGGCGATCGCAGCTAGTGCGGCAGCTTCGGTGGAGGCCCGGGCACAAACCCGGAGTTTGACCTCACCATTGAGGGCGTAGGGAGCCACCGTGGGATTGGTCAAATCCAGTAATGGAGCCACTTTTTCCGCTAAGACCGACTCAGAAACTCCCCAAAATTTCAGCATCCGACTGTAGATAATATCTTGACCCCAGCCTTGGGCTTTGAGGTAGGGAACGGCGGTGTCTTGCCACATTCGGTACATTTCCTGGGGAACTCCAGGAAAGGTCAGAATTGTCAAATCTGGGCGAGGTTGCCAGATGATGCCTGGGGCGGTGCCTAGGGGATTGGGTAAAATTTCAGCACCAGCCGGAATTAAGGCTTGTTTGCGATTGCTGGCCGAGATATGCCGACCGAGAGAGGCATATTTTTGGATCAGGTCTTCGAGAATATCAGTTCTTTCGACCATTTCCACCCCAAAACAACGGGCGAGGGTTTCGTGGGTGAGGTCGTCGGGGGTGGGTCCCAGACCGCCGGTAAAGATGAGAATTTGGGCAGAACGCTCAACGGCGATCGCCACCACCTGTTTAATGCGGTCTGGATTGTCTCCGACCACCGTTTGAAAATAATGAGGGATACCCAGTCCAGCCAGTTGTTTGGCTAAAAACTGAGAGTTGCTGTTAAGAATGTCTCCTAACAGCAATTCTGTGCCAACACAAATAATCTCAGCACTCATGAACGTTTGATTTTAGAATTTACATGATGACCGGGAGGGAACTGGCTGTTCCCGGAGTCAGGGTTATAACCTCGCGTGTTTCTTCACCTTCCAACTGGCATAGCTGAGTAAAGCTGTTGCTGCAAAAGCATAGGCGATGCCACTGGGAATCCCGGCAAACGCCAGGGCGATACTGCCAACCCAAATCGTCAGGGCGTAAATAAACAGCACCGTTAACCGATGGGAGAGTCCGGCTTCCAGGAGACGATGGTGCAGATGACGCTTATCGGCGGTAAAGGGGGATTTGCCATTGCGAATGCGATCGACAATCACCGCTGACATATCTAAAATTGGCACCGCTAGAATGATATAAGGCAGAACCACCGCAGTAACAGCCGTGGTTTTGACTAAACCTACCACACCGACCCCAGCCAGGGTGAAGCCGATAAAATAGGACCCACCATCTCCCATGAAAATTTGGGCCGGATTAAAGTTGTACCGCAGGAAGCCCAAGGTGGCACCGGCTAAGGCAGCCGCAATCAACGCCGCAGCCGGTTGATGCATAAAGAGGCTCACCATCAGCATGACTAAGGCGGCAATGCCGGAAACACCTGCCGCCAGACCATCTAATCCATCGATCCAGTTAATGGCATTGGTCATGCCAACTAGCCAGATTACGGTGATGGGATAGCTAATCAAGTCAGGGAATTTCACTAATCCCAGAAAGGGAATGGTTAAAAATTCAATTTGAACCCCGACTGCCCAAGCGCCACTGGCACAGATCGTTTGCAACAGGAGTCGTAAAAACGGAGAGAGTCCGTATAAATCGTCAGCAAGTCCAATTACGAAAAAGGCAAGGCCGCCGAGGGTGAGGCCCCAAATTTCATACTCTTTGGGAGTCGGCAATTCGCCAAACCCACCCATCCACCAGACGATTAATAGGGCGATCGTTGTCCCTAGGAAGATTGATACGCCTCCCAAGCGCACCATTGGCTGGCGGTGTACCTTGCGTTCTCCGGGAAGATCGACTCGGCCACTTTTAATCCCAATTTTTTTGACCACCGGCGTTGTTGCAAGGACAACAAGGGCGGCTACGATAAAAGCAACCAGATGGTAGAGCTGGTAAGGCATCAAAATAAACTCAGTTGCAAGACAAAAAACATCTCAGGCAAATTCTACCTACATTTACTACATTTAACTGCACCGAGCTACGGATGAAAGGGGAAGATTTATTAAAATAAAGCAGTAATGGTTTTCCAAAGTTTAGTTGGGGCGTTGCTAGGGGGGGAGGTGGGTGACAACCCTCATCACTGGATGCCGCGATCGCCTCTACGGTTATAACCAAAATAAGCGTAACGCTTTTTTAGCTAATTTTAGCGTTGAGTGGTGGATGGGATGCGATCGGGTAAAATAATTTTTACAATAATATCCGCAATGTCTGCTTTCCTCTTTTGGAGGCGCCGGGTCCGAGAATGAATCGGGCGATCGCTCTCTAGCGGGAATATTTAGGAATATTTATTTAAATCTGCGGTTACTGCATTTTTTCCGGGTTCTACCTGCCTGATCGGATAGAGAAATCAATCAGGGTCTATTCGGTGCAATTATTCGGCCAGTGCATCGGGTCATCATCGGGTCATCTGTGAATAGACTATTTACCCCACTACGCTAAAAAGCCCCCGGTTAAATCTGGTCCCCCTTAAGAAGTGGCACAGTTCCTAATCAAGGGTTCCCCGTCAGTAGGAAACTTGAACAAGAAGCGGGACATCCAGGAATTACTGTTTTGTTCACTCGGGTTAGGGGGAACGGTCCTGAATAAATTTCTGACTTGATTCTGAAGAGAAAAATCTATCTGAGAGATGGTCTAAACCCATTCAGTATAAACATCTGGGATAATCGAGGAGAAGAGGAAATGGAAGTGACAACAGTCACCCAAAAATTGCGTCAAAATCCTTATGAGGTTTATCGAGACCCACTCACGGGGAAATGGATCGTGATCAAAAATTCTAAACTGATGAGCGATCGCAATTTTAATAATCCCAAACTCTTAGGGAACCCGTCTAAATCCATAGGGACAGGAGGGGTTCAGGAATTACTCCCCGATTGTGGGGAAGCGCCCCTCAAAGAATAAATAAAATTGATTTAGAATAGGGAGCGAACGATTTAGGGTGAATAGAGTACAAACATGGCAACTTATTTAGTAACAGGAACTGCTCGCGGCATTGGGTTAGCATTGTGCCAGCAGTTACAGGAACGGGGGGACCAGGCGATCGCGGTTTGTCGTCAGTCCTCCCCCGAGTTAGATGCATTAGGGATTCGAGTCGAAACCGGAATTGATATTACTTCGAGTCAGACCCTAAAAGAACTCGTGCAGCGATTGCAGGGAATATCCTTAGATGTGTTGCTCAATAATGCGGGCATTTTAGAAGAAGACAGTCTTGATCGCCTGGATTTTGACAGCATTCAACGGCAGTTTGAGGTCAATGCTTTGGGAACATTGCGCGTGACTCAGGCACTGTTACCGTTGCTCTCTCAGGGGTCCAAGATTGGGATTGTCACCAGTCGCATGGGTTCGATTGAGGATAATAGTTCCGGGGGTTATTACGGGTATCGGATGTCCAAAGTCGCCGTGAGTATGGCGGGGAAATCCCTGGCGATCGATTTGAAACCGCGCAAAATTGCTGTAGGGATTGTACATCCGGGGTTAGTTCAGACCCGAATGACGAATTTTACGGGAATTTCTACACGGGAAGCGGCTCATGGTATAATTCAGCGACTGGATAATCTCACTCTGGATAATTCGGGTACGTTTTGGCACGCCAATGGCGAAGTATTACCGTGGTAGAAGCAGGGAACTGATCATTTGATGATATAGAAAGTCTTGTAGGAATTGTCCAATTCCTCATGAAGGAGTGGGAGCATCTCGCTGCACCAGGGAGCGAGATGCTCCCACTCCTTCATCTTTCTTCCCTCCTGGAGACTCCCGCTATATTGGTACTCCAATTAGCGGTGAGAGTCAAGGAGGGGCTAGTGCAGAGGCGTAAAAGAACATAACCAGCTATAATAAGAGGAAGAGGCAGAGGGTCCCATATAAGGGGCCTCGCTCAGGTTCGATCTCGACTTAATCAATCATGCCTACTCCAAAAGCCTCCGTCTGTACAGTATCTTCAAGGCAGCATCAGTTACTAGAACAAATATCGCACCGGGCAACTAATCCACGTCGATTAGTAGAAAGGGCAAAGTTAGTCTTGTTGGCGAATGATGGAATCAATAATACAGAAATCTCTAAGCAGTTGCAAATGAACCGGAATCAAGTCC
>NZ_JAFLQW010000075.1 GCF_017313335.1 Phormidium pseudopriestleyi FRX01
AGGCGCGATCGCAACGTGAGAGTGAGGTGACCCTGCATGGTCTCGCGGCAGACAAAGGTTAATCCCTCTTGGGTGGGTGCACGCAGGCGTGTTCCGGGTTGATCCGTCGTTGCAGTGAGTTCTACGGTAAAGCGATCGTTACTCGCCTGCATTTGCCACCGACCCCAAGGGTCAATCTCCCAACTCACTTGAGAATTCCAGGGGACAAATTCATAAAACTCGCCGCGATAATGGATACAAATCAGGGCCACGGACTCCCTCCACCACAGGACCCCCCGGCGTCCCCCTCCAGCAGTTAACGCCAGGTCCGGTTCATCGTCAAAGCAGTTACAATTGACCCAAAACCATTTTTCGGGAAAGGCACCCCCCCAGTTTTTCTCAGCATAGGCAGGGGCATTCGTAAATTCATAGCGTTTGCCGTTCCAGTCGATCCAACCCGTTGCCAAACCGTGGGCCATCAAAATCTGCCAACCGGGTTCAAACATGGGTAAAAATGAGAGTAAACCCGCAGTTGCTAACTGACCCCGCTGGAGATCGCCCCACCCGTATATAGGGGAAATTGCATATTGCCACTCGCAACGCTGTCCCGTTCCGGGGTCGCACAATTTGCCCTGATGCCAAGTGGCGGTTCCTTGATAGCCTTGTTCAATATAGCGATCGAACTCATGGGGGGATAAATAGTCCGGGGGGTAAGGTAACTGGGTTTTTCCCCAATGACCCAGGGCTAAACTGTTAGACCAGGCCCAAAATCCTTTAACATCAGGAAAGGTCCGGCACAAATAGCCATCATCCGGCCCCAGAATTTGAGCGCCGCCCCCACTATAGGGCGAACCGCCTGCGGGGTCTTCGATAGAATACATAAAGGCAAAAGTTTGGCGGTCCGTGGGTAAGGTGACCCGATAATACCACCCTTCAAAAAACCGGCGTGGACTCCTATTCCAATGGTATCCACTGTGGGGAGTTGGGCGTTCTAGTCTGGTCATAGTTTGTGGGTCGTGGGTCATTCTTTTTCGTTTCCTTCGCCTTTAATAAAAAGTAGATTTTATTACTTATTTTACCGATGAATTATAGCAAAAAAATAAAGTTTGTTTAAAGCAATCAAGTCCAGGATTTCGGGCAAGGATTAGACCGCTTGCCTGATTAATGAAGAGACCCCCTAGCCCCCTTCTAGTAAGGGTTGGATTAAAATGATACAAAAAATCTATTGAAATAAAGATTCGACTCCAGTTCAAAAATGACCCGTTCTATTTTTCTCGACTTGACAATTTAAACCTAAAATAAGATAAACTAGCAATCAGTACCAGCCAAACCGATGAGTTGATTCGAGAGGGTCACCTCGGGAAAAAGGGATAGGGCAACCGGATAGACTGGCGCGATCGCCAGGGTTCAGAAGGCGGAGGGTGCAGAAGGCGATCGCCTTGAAGAGCAGGGTAGAAGAAGATTGAGGGCTGGTCGGAAGAATGATTCTGATGAGACTAAGGGAAAGTCAATGCTCGAAGCAAATCGTTTGTTATGTTCGTTCGATATAGAATCTGCAATTGACCGAAATGTCCAGATTGTTGCAGCAGATACCCCTTTGATTGAGGCGATCGCATTAATGAGAAGTCAGGGGCGATCGGCTGATGGTTCTGACTCGTCGTTTAAGCATCCTGCTGAATCATTCTCTGGACAAGAGAGCCTAGAAACATGCCTCTTTATAATTGATAAAACTCAGGAAATATGTTTAGTAACTACCCGAGATATCCTGGATTTTTTAGCAACCACAAAATCTTTGAAAACAACTACAATTGCGGCGGTAATGCAGAAGTCTTTCATCTCTCTTAAAGAGTCAGAATGTTTAGATATCGGGAGAATTCTCCATTGGTTTCAGCAAGGGATTCATCACATCCCAATTCTCAGCGATTCAACTCATCAAATCGTCGGGTATCTCACCCCTTCTCGACTGATGCAAAGATTTTATGTGTCTCCCTTGGGCCAAGTCATCGATAATTCTGTCCAGAGCAAGCCGGAGCATGAATTGGGAGAATTCCCCGCTTTGCTTCCCCCTAAAAAATCATTGAACTTCAGATTTAAAACTTTATCAAAATCAGGTTTGGTTGGATACAAAAAACGTCCCCAAAATCGCATTGGAAATCGGATTAAAATTATGCCTTACATGAAAAATAGTCCCCAACAATCTACTTCTACAAAGAAAACAACCGGTGGGAGCGGACTCTCAGAAAAAAAAGATTTAAATCAAAATTCACAAGAGAGCTTTATATTGGTAGACTTACTAAAATCTGAGCATATTATAAATAGAAATGAAAAGTTTTTGTTTGCATTATTTGCGGCAATGACTGATATTATTCTCGTGATAGATGAAACTGGAAATAAAATAAAAGTCGCGCCAACCCATCCCACCCTAGTCCGAACCGAAGAAAATTTTCAATTAATCAGCCAGACCCTAGAAATGTTTTTTAACGGGTCCCAATCGGAAACCTTTTTAGGCCAAATTCGCGAGTCCTTGCAAACCCAGACCTCGATTCAATTTGATTACCTTTTAAACCTAGAAAAACAGCAAAAGCGATTTACAGCCAGTATTTCCCCCCTCTCCAGCCACTCAGTCATCTGGGTGGCGTGCGATATTACCGATCGCCACCAAACGGTTCAAGCCTTACAACATTCAGAATCCTTACTAGCTGGGGTTTTAAATAGTTCTTTGGATGGCATCATGGCCTTCAAAGCTATCCGAAATTCTGAAGAAAATATCATTGATTTTCAGTGGTTAACTATCAATCCTGCCGCCGAAACAATCGTCGGACGCCGCCGGGAAGATGTGCTGGGAAAATACCTGCTGCAAGAAATGCCAGGAAATTTTGAAACTGGATTATTTGAACGTTACGTTGAGGTTGTTAATACCCAAAAACCCCTACAATTAGAATTTTATTACGACCATGAAGGAATCCAGGCTTGGTTTAAAATGATGGCCGTCAAACTAGATGATGGATTTACCGTCACCTTTCGCAATATTACCGAGGATAAGCAAGCCGAGGCCACCTTGCAACAAGCGAACGAAAAGCTGATTTGTTGGGTGGAAGAACTCAAAGAACGCAATCGAGAAATGGCCTTATTGGGGGAAGTGAATGAATTGTTGCAAGCCTGTGAAACCCTAGAGGAAGCCTACAAAGCGATCAGGCTAAAACTGCCTCAATTATTCCCGTCCTGTTCCGGGGGACTCGCGGCGATCGACACCTTTAAAAATCGCGTAGAAACCGTTGCTACCTGGGGAGACCTTCCCGGCAGTAAACCTTGGTTTGCCCCCCATGAATGCTGGGCTTTGCGACGAGGGCGATCGCATCGAGTAGACAATAGTCCCTTGAGTTTATTTTGCGACCATTTCTATCCCCACCCAGACCCAGTAGAATCCCTCTGCCTCCCCATGATGGCCCAGGGAGAAATCTCCGGATTGCTATATTTAACTTCCAGCCATCAAGGAAGATTAAGCGACGGCAAACAACAGTTAGCCCGCACCGTTTCCGAACAAATTGCCTTAGCTTTAGCTAACATCAAACTCCGGGAAAAACTCCATACCCAAAGTATTCGCGATTCCCTCACCGGACTATTTAATCGCCGTTACCTCGAAGAAACCCTAGAAAGAGAACTCCAACGCGCTCATCGTCAGAATCAATCCGTCGGCATCGTCATGATTGACCTTGACCATTTCAAACATTTTAACGATACCTTCGGCCATGATGCTGGGGATACAGTCTTGCGACAAGTAGGAGAATTATTAATGAATATTGGCGGGTCAGATATTGCCTGCCGCTACGGAGGCGAAGAATTAACCCTAATTTTACCCGCTGCGACCTTATCAGAAACCTATCGTCGCGCCGAACAAATCCGGGAAGCCATTAAAAACCTAGTTTTAGAACATCGATGTGAATTATTGGGAATCATTACCGCCTCCCTGGGAATTGCTTGCTATCCCACCGCAGGCGTCACCGGAGATGACCTGATTCGGGCCGCAGATACCGCCCTCTACCGCGCCAAAGCCCTCGGACGCGATCGGGTCGTCACCGCAGACACCTACCCCATCTAAACCCTTAACCCTAGCAATTGTAGGGTGGGCATTGCCCACCGCGCTACCCCATCTAAACCCTTAACCCTAGCAATTGTAGGCATTGCCCACCGCGCTATGGTGGGCATTGCCCACCCTACTACTGTAGGGGCGCTTCGCGAAGCGCCCCTACAAGCAAAGCGCCCCTACAGGCTATGGATAAAACCCCCGGGGATTGTTGCCCCTGGATTGACATCCCAAAATTTACTGAACTCCTGTTTATAATAAACTGAAAACTGTTCTATAATAATTAGGATTTGGCTGTGACTGAAGCAAAAACTTATAAAGATACCGTCAACTTGCCTAAAACCGGCTTTGACATGAGGGCCAACGCCGTCAAGCGCGAACCCGAACTCCAGAAATTTTGGGCCGATCATCAAATCTATGAACGCCTGTCACAGAACAATCCCGGTGAATTGTTCATCCTCCACGATGGGCCGCCCTACGCCAACGGGTCCCTACACATGGGTCACGCCCTCAACAAAGTCCTCAAAGACATCATCAACAAGTATAAATTACTGCGAGGACATAAAGTGCGATATGTCCCCGGTTGGGATTGTCATGGATTGCCTATCGAACTGAAAGTGCTCCAGGCGATGAAATCCAAGGAACGTCAAAACCTGACGCCCTTAAAATTGCGCCAAAAAGCCCAGGAATTTGCCCTGAAAACCGTTGAGGAACAAAAAGAGAGTTTCAAACGGTATGGAGTCTGGGGAGATTGGGAGAATCCCTACCTCACTTCCAACCCTGAATACGAAGCCGCACAAATTGGCGTCTTTGGTAAAATGGTCCTGAACGGCTATATTTACCGAGGACGGAAACCTGTGCATTGGAGTCCCAGTTCTCAAACTGCCCTCGCCGAAGCGGAATTAGAATATCCCGAAGGTCACACCTCACGGAGTATCTATGCGGCATTCCAAATCACTAAGTTAGCGGATACTGCCGCCGCCCTCAAACCCTACATGAAACAACTGTGGGTGGGAATCTGGACCACCACTCCTTGGACGATTCCTGCGAACTTAGCCGTCAGCGTGAATCCTAAACTCGACTATGCCGTTGTCGAAACCGCTGCTGATTACGAACCTGCCTCGGGCAAATTCCTAATTGTCGCCGCTGAATTAGTCGATCGCCTCGGAGAAACCCTGGGAACATCCCTCACTGTCAAAGCCCAAATCAAAGGCAAAGACTTAGAAGGATGTGAGTACAAACATCCCCTGTGCGATCGCACCAGTCCCGTCGTCATCGGCGGCGATTACGTCACCACCGAATCCGGGACCGGACTCGTACACACCGCCCCGGGACATGGTTTAGAAGATTACCAAGTCGGACAACGCTATGGTTTACCCATCTTAGCCCCCGTCGATGGCAACGGCAACTTTACCGAAGAAGCGGGAGAATTTGCCGGATTAAATGTCCTTGACGAAGGAAATACCGCCGTCATCGAAGCCTTAAAAAAAGCCAAATCGTTACTCAAAGAAGAACCCTACGTTCATAAATATCCCTACGATTGGCGCACCAAAAAACCCACCATTTTTCGGGCAACCAAACAATGGTTTGCTTCCGTAGATGGATTCCGGGAAGAAGCCATGAAAGCCATTTCCGAAGTGAAATGGGTTCCCGCCCAAGGGGAAAACCGGATTACTGCAATGGTGTCTGAACGTTCAGATTGGTGTATCTCGCGCCAACGCAGTTGGGGCGTTCCCATCCCGGTCTTTTATGAAGAAGAAACCGGCGAACCCTTAATGACTGAAGAAACCATTGCTTACATTCAGGCTATTATCGCAGAAAAAGGGTCTGATGCTTGGTGGGAATTACCCCTCGAAGACCTCTTACCCGAACCCTATCGCAGCAACGGCAAAACCTACCGCAAAGGCACCGATACAATGGATGTCTGGTTTGATTCCGGTTCCTCCTGGGCCGCAGTCGTCGGGGGTCGCCCGGAATTACGCTATCCCGCAGACCTTTATTTAGAAGGGTCCGACCAACATCGCGGCTGGTTCCAATCCAGCTTACTCACCAGCGTTGCTAACAATAGCATCGCCCCCTATAAAAGCGTTTTGACTCATGGATTTGTCCTCGATGAGAACAACCGCAAAATGAGCAAATCCCTGGGGAATGTCGTCGATCCAGCGACTATCATCAATGGCGGCAACAACCAGAAACTAGAACCCCCTTATGGGGCAGATGTTCTCCGGTTATGGGTTTCTTCCGTGGATTATTCTTCCGATGTTCCCATCGGCAAAAACATCCTGAAGCAGCTATCGGATGTCTATCGGAAAATCCGCAATACCGCCCGGTTCTTGTTGGGGAACTTAGATGATTTTGACCCAGCAAAAGATGCAGTACCTTATGAGGAATTGCCGGACTTAGACCGATATATGTTGCATCGGATGACGGAGATTTTCACCGAAGTTACCGATGCTTTTGAGAGTTATCAATTCTTCCGATTCTTCCAAACAGTGCAGAATTTCTGTGTGGTAGATTTGTCTAATTTCTACCTGGATATTGCCAAGGACCGCCTGTATATCAGTGCCTTGGATGCCAAACGGCGCAGAAGCTGTCAGACGGTTCTGGCGATCGCCCTGGAAAACCTCGCCAAAGCAGTCGCCCCGGTGTTGTGCCATATCGCCGAAGATATTTGGCAAAATCTCCCCTATCCCACCCCCTATAACTCGGTATTTGAAGCGGGTTGGGTGCAGGTAGAAGACAGTTGGAAACAACCGGAACTCGCCAAAACCTGGCAAACCCTCCGCCAACTGCGCGGGGAAGTCAACCAAGTGCTAGAAAAGGCCCGTCAAGATAAGGCAGTCGGGTCTTCCTTAGAGGCGAAAGTGTTGTTATACGTTGAGGATATCTCACTGCGCCAAACATTAGGGAATCTGAACCCGGCGCGATCGCTGGGAACTGTCCC
>NZ_JAFLQW010000061.1 GCF_017313335.1 Phormidium pseudopriestleyi FRX01
AAGAGTTTTTCCGGGTGGTTCAGAACTGTCTCAAGCAGTGGTCATCAAGCGTGAACAAATTGTTCGGCTGACTCTGCTCCAAGCGGGTCCCTCTATTTTAGCCGAAAGTCCACCCAGCTTACTTTTGACAAAATTCCTTCACGCCAAAGAGTCATTCATGCATCAAGCCATACTCAGACGAACTGGATAGTTGAAGGCCCCTAATTAATTATCTCACAGAACTTTTCACTGTCCAGTTTTAGAGTAAAATCAGAAAATACTTCTCATGTCCTGCAATCATTACAGATAAACCAATGGAACCCGTAGAACTTATCATATCGATTATCGTTTGGGTGGGGACCAAAATCACTGAAGGAACACTTGGCAACGTCGGAGAAAAGCTTTTTGACGCAGGTAATAATTTATGGGAACGAGTTAAAGTTACATCGCCGGAAGTAGCTGGTGCTATTGAAGGGTCCAAGCAACAACCTTTAGACTATGGTCAAGCAGTGCTTGAACTAGAAAGTGCAGTTAACCAAGATCCAGAACTCCGTCAGGCAGTCCAGGAGGTAGCAACTACAGCTCAGGCGGATCCACAATTGGCTGAGGAGATCAAAAAAATTCGAGAGGCTCTTAAATCTGAGCAGCCAACCATTCAAAATTTGGCAAAACTGGCTGAAAAAATAGGAGTTGTGAACCAAGGTTCAATGAACAACCCGACATTCAACGTAAACATTTGACCAAAGTCGCCGGAATGGGATCCGGTTAAGTCAACTCCCCCTATCGACTGGCGCGAAGTCTGCCAAAAAATGTTTGACGGCAGACTCAGCAGCAACCTTCTCACTGCCAACGAGGATATCAACTTTAACCTCGATGACATTCACGTTCCCCTGGCGCTAGTGGAACGACGCCAGCGCGACAAACGCCCGGGGGATACTCCGGCTGAAACGGGTTCCCAACTCTACGAACCCACCGGATATGAAGAAAAGCAGCGCTTTGAACACCAACAGTTTTTGGATAATATCCTCGGCAAAGGGGAAGGCAAAACCAAAGGGCGGCAGATTGCTATCATCGGCGAACCGGGTGCCGGAAAAACTACCCAATTACAAAAAATCGCTGATTGGATATTAGAAAAAGGCCCGGATCTACCGATTTGGATCTCCTTGGCAGACTTGCAGGGACGGGAACTGGGGGACTATTTGCTGGAAACTTGGCTAAAAAAAGCCATTCCTTTATCGCGCCTGAGTGAACAGGTGCGAGAAGACTTTCTGGCGCAACTGGAACAAGGGCGGGTGTGGTTGCTGCTGGATGGGGTGGATGAGATGGCGACGGAAAGGGCAACGGCAGGATTGCCACTCCAGCAAATCGCCACTCAACTGAAAGGCTGGATTGCTTCAGCGCGGGTGGTTCTGACTTGTCGGGTTAATGTCTGGGAAGCGAATCTAAATGCTTTGGAAGCGTTCGAGACTTATCGAATGCTGAATTTTAACTATCCCACCCAGGTGGAAGCGTTTATCGGCAAGTGGTTTGAACACAGTGATGCCGCTAACGGGGAAGCGCTGCGCCAGGAATTAGCTAAAGCGGAATATCAGCGCCTACAGGATTTGGTGAAAAATCCCCTGCGGTTGACCCTGCTGTGCAGCACTTGGCAAACTTCCGAAGGGTTGCCGGAAACTCAGGCAGCACTCTACAAACGATTTGTAGGGCAAATTTATCGGTGGAAACAGAACCATTTCCCCACCACCGAACAGCAGCGTCAGCAACTTAACCACGCATTAGGAGAATTGGCGCGGCAAGGAATAGATGATGCCACCTCTCCGTTTCGTCTGCGGCATCAGTTAGTTGCCGAGGTACTGGGGGATTGTGATGATGATAAGTCTCTGTTTGCCTTAGCGCTGCAACTGGGTTGGTTAAATCAGGTGGGAGTCGCAGCAGAAGACCCCGATGAGAAAGTTTACGCTTTCTATCACGCCACGTTTCAGGAATATTTTGCGGCGTTAAGCATTGAAGATTGGGATTTTTTCTTGCCTAGAGAACATCGAGAGTGCCCAGTTCCTGGCAAGCGCTATCGCATCTTTGACTCCCTGTGGAAACAGACGATTTTGCTGTGGTTGGGGCGCAAAGATGTACAGAAGGACAAGAAAGAAGAGTTTATAGTCAGGTTAATCGAGCTTAAGGATGGATGCGGGAATTTTTATGAATATCGCGCCTATTTTCTCGCTGCTGCCGGAATCGCTGAGTTTAAGGAATGCGATCGGGCTGATGAAATCATTGAAAAAATCTGTCAATATGCCTTTATTTTGAATATTGAACCCGATGACTTGAGAGAATTTCTTACTCCTGAAGCCCAGGGAGCTAGAGATGCTTTGCAAGAAACTGTCCGTCATAAAGTAATTTCAACTTTAGCCAAATTATTAGGAGATAAACGTTCAAATAAATATCGCTTGTGGCTAGTAGCAGCTAAATTAGCAACGATTGACCCGGGCAATCAAAGTGGGAGCGATGCGTTGGTTCAAATTATAAAAAATTCCACTGATGGGTTTACAGTTATTATAGCAGCGGATGCGTTATTAAAAATCGATCCAGGTAATCTAGAAGCGACAGCTGGGTTAGAAAAATTAATTACTAAGTCTGGTGATGAGGATATCTCAAAACAAGCTAAATATATTTTAGAAAATTCAGATTTAGGTCATATAGCCTTGTCAAAGGATGCAGTTTCCAGCAGGGAAAAACCAGAGGTTTTAGAAGCGGTCCTAATAGTCACCCATAATTATATCGAAAATATTACTATTTTAGAATTTTCAATATATGAAGATAGTCGTTGGCAAGCCGCAGACAGGTTAGCAGAAATAGCTCGGGCAAACCCAGATGCTATTGCTGAGTTAGAGCGAATATTAAAAACATACACGGATAATTTGACGCTTATGATAGCGGCATATGCTTTAGGGAGTATCTATCCAGGTAACGCCACAGCCTTGGAGGTGTTACTTAAAATTTTACAAACCTGCGCTGATGAAAATTGCCATTGGCAAGCAGCAGATAGTTTAAAGAAAATTTTAACAACTGAGGGTAAGATGTTGCATGTGGTTAATATTTTACAAAATGACTTGTATCATTCAACTTCAAAACAAGATTTGAAGCGCTTTTTTGATTATTACGAAGTCATCTGGCATTGCGCCCAAAACCTGCCCTATCCTGAATTTTATCGCGCTTGGCATGATGGGGAGGATGAAGGAGAACTGGAAAATTTAACCGAATTACCCGATCGCCTCTCTGCCAAAC
>NZ_JAFLQW010000367.1 GCF_017313335.1 Phormidium pseudopriestleyi FRX01
GACTCAAATTGTTCACTGCCGAATAACCAGCCAATGCGAAGACGAGTCGGGATCGTGTAGCCGTCGAATGTACCACTATCCTCGGCTATGCCACCAAAATCGCCATAGTGAAACGCTTCACCTTCTAGGCTGCCCCAGCGATCGACTTTGATCTGTTCCAAGACTCCCTGATTGGAAACCGTCAGGGTAATCTTGGCCGGTTCTCCGAGTGCTGTGAAGGTTGCCTGGACTTGGGAAGCGCTCAACTCCGTCCAGATGATGTCAGGGTTGCAGAGGACCGACGGTAGCCATACCGACTCTGCTTGAACTCGTCCCACACACGATCGAGTGATATCCGCACCACTTGCCTGCATGACTGGAAAGAGTCCCAGCATTTTCCATTTCGCTTCACCGACACCATCCACGACCCGATCGCATCCCAAAACCGGCAACCCATTCATCCAAGTAGTCGCCCGCCAGATCATGCCCCGGTTCCAGTCAATGACTTCCTCTCCTTTGAAGGAATGCCATTTTTGTCCGAGTTTTATTTCTCCATGCATCCATAGTCGAACGGCGGATGCAAGCATGGTGCCAGGGGCGATCGCCTGTTCTAAATAGCACCGAGCAAGATGGGGAAGATTGCTTAATAATTCTGGATCAAATGGGCGATTACTTGTTGGTGTCGATTCCCACAAGTCTTCAATTGAGATGGGTTTAGTATTAATCATGGTGTCCTCATGTTTAAGTTATCAATCTGGCAGTTCAAGTTGTTTGATGGTTTGTCCAAATTCATGGTACGTCATTTATCTCTGGTTTATTTTCCCGATTCCTTCAGTTTGTCTATTGACAATTTTCGGGTTGCCATAATAATTGATTTCCCCCATGCCAGATGCTTTTATATCTAATTGCCCCGTTGCGTAGAGGTCAACAGATCCGATCGCACTTGAATTTACCTTAGCATTGACAGCACGCAAATTTTTCGCATCTACACTGCCAATACCAGATAAAGTAATATCCAATTCCTTTGTTTCCCCAGATGCGCTAAAACTTCCAACTCCAGTCACCACTATCTCCAAGCGATCGTTTTTAATGTTGGATAGATTCGCGAAACCGACTCCATCAAAGACGAACCGCTTCACATCAGGAGTGGATACGCTGATTTGTAATTTTTGCTGAGGAATGTATCCTTTGGTACCTCGAATGTACAAAGTACCGTTTTTAACTTCAGTGGTAATGAATGGGATGATGTTATCGTCGCCGCTAATTTCGAGACTCTGCGGCTCTTGAGAACGCACTGCGATCGCACCAACATACTCCACATCTAGAGCATTGAAGGAGGCAAGAGATCTAGTTTCCGTCTTAGTAATACCACTTCCTTTAATATTTGAGGGAGTGTTAATAACAACGCATCCTGTCAAGCTAATAACTAATCCTAGGTTGAGAAATGTCAATATCTTCATAAGGTCTTTCACTCCGTTAATAATTATATCCTCTGATAGCTAAGTCAGGGCTTCGGATAGGTTTCAGGCAAGATGGTTTCAGTCATAATTTTGGAGAATGCCTCAAACTGCTCAAAGGCGACAGAATGCGCGGCGTTCTCAAAGGTAAACCGTTGCTTGCGGGGTGCTTTTAATATGTCGAACCACTCAATCGCTAAGTCGCGGCGTCCCTTGAGTTCGGCTGCGCCATCAAGCAGATAAACTGGTACTTCAAGCTGTTTGATAGTTTTGCGAAAGTCAATGTTTTGCAATTGTGGGTACATCACCGCAAACATATCGAGCAACCCCCGTAAGACATTCACCTTCTCTACCAAATTGTACTCACTGCCAAAGATGCCCATAGGTCCAAGGTTGGCAGCGGTGCCACGCTGAATGTAGGACTGGGGCGGGGAGTAAGGCTGGTAGAGTCGCTCGTACTGTCCCATTACAAAAGCATTGGCGTAGGGGCTGTCTGCGTAGGGCGGCTCTCCGTAGGCTCGCATTTTGGTCGCTAGTGAGGTATCTCCCGTTTTGATTGCCAGTGCCAAGATGTCCTGATAAGTTCGGCGATCGGTTTCACGCAGGTTGACCATCTGACCACTGCCAATCCAAGCGTAATACAATTCCGGCTGACGTTGAATGGCTAAAACCCCAAGGATGCTGCCCCACGACTCACCCAGCAGGTAAATCTTTTTCTCATCAAATCGTTCGCGCAGATATTGAGTCAGTTCGATCGCGTCGGAGATGGCTTGGTCGAGGGTTAGGGTGGAGGTTGGATCGATCGCTGCGTAGGATTTGCCTGTTCCGCGCTGATCCCAACTGACAACGACGAAATTTCGGCTTAGGTCATCGAACAACACTCGTGAATAGGGTAGATCGCTCTGTCCCGGACCACCGCTGAGATAGAGGAGTACGGGCTTATCGATGCTATGACTACGCAGCATAATCCACTGATTCTGTCCGCCCAGGCGAACCTTTTCTAGGCTGGCGATGCTGCCTGCCAGGGGTTTTCCATTTGCCCCCAGAATGGGCGGTGTACTGGCGGGCAAGGCGACGCACACGGCTAGAATAATTAGTGCGATCGTTGCAGCAATTGCCCACCCACCTAGTTTTATAGAATGGATAGAATTGATTTTTGGAACGAGTTTGCCAGATAGAGATCGGGCAATTGCTATACCCCACTGAACACCGAGGATCATCGGCAATATGCCCACTAGACCATGAAATCCCCGTCCTAGAATCAGCGCCAAAATTCCAAATGGCTCATTCAGACGGATTGCATCCACAGTCGGACCGATGATATTGAGCCGTCCGATTTCAATGGCGATCGCGTAGGCGATGGTCGCCAGTAGCATTGCCCATCGCGATCGCATCACCAGACCTGCCACACCGCCAACAGCAAAACTCGTGATCATTACTATCAAGGCGGTGGTCGCTGTTGCTGGACCACGGGGCATGAAGTGTGCGATCGCGAAACCGAGTAGCAATGCCGCAGCCGTCGCGATCGCAGCACCAATCCGGCGATCGCGCCACAACGATCGCAGAAGATGCTGAGTGGAGTCGGCATGAGGTAGACGCGAAGAGTCATTAGCCATGCTGCGGTTCGCCTTATTTATTTACTGGAGTTTAGATTAAGCAAGTGCTACGAAAGCAAAAAGAGGGGAGCCCGACTTGCATCTAGGCTCCCCTTGGCAGAAACTAAGAGTAGTAACACCTAATCGAGGTTTCTGCAAATATGCACTTTAACAAACTTTAGTAATGGGGTCGAGCGGCTTATCAGCATTTATGCCGCGCCCATGATACAACAAAAGAAATGCCCTTGTTCATCCCTCCAGATATCATAGCTTAATTTGCTACATTTCTGTTCAGACCCAGGCTGATTTTTACATTTATATATAAAATATAAAATCCAGCTAGACCAGACGTTAAAAAATAACGGGGCTGAACTAGCTGGAAAAATAGAGATTGAATTGACACTCCCGATGTCTAAAGACACGGGGATTCTTGCACAGCCTTAGACCAAAGCCTAATTCTGATGGGCGCTGCTCATTGTGCCTCTAATAAGTCCGCTCAAATTAGATTTAAACTTTCCCTTTACTTTGCGAAGGATATTAGCAGCACCATTACAGCCTGCATTGATACATCCAAACGTTCCAGTCCTAAACAATCCACGTTTTCCGCGCTTGACTGCCACTGTTGCCGGTTTTTCACCGAATTTGGGTAGC
>NZ_JAFLQW010000292.1 GCF_017313335.1 Phormidium pseudopriestleyi FRX01
CAACGCAGACAAGCACAAGAGGAGCAACGCAAGCAAGCAGAAGAGGAGCAATGCAGACAAGCAGAAGAGGAGCAGCGCAGACAAGCAGAAGCTCTCCGAAACCATGAAATTGTAATACTAGCTAGACGACATAATTTAAGCAAAGTGGAGGCTGATGAGCTGTATCGACTATTAGCAGATATGCGCCCTCTAAATTTTACACGCAGTAAGCAACTTTCAGCATATATCGTAAAACATAAGCTGGGTTATCAATATCCAAATATTGCAGGTACTGCGATAATGGAAGACGGAGGTATAAGATGGCGTTTTGAGGGAGGATTTCCTACCCATATCTATGGAATTATTTGTAGAGAACTTAATTTGAGCAACCAGAGAACCAGTGCTATAGTAATAGACGTTGAATTATACGGAAATCAATGACAAAGAGGACACTCAATTTAGTAATAAACAAGAATGGTTCTTTTGTTCATTACTAACCCGATCGCTCAACTCCCAACGAACCCGATAACCTCGTCGCTGTTGCATCGTCAAAAAGTCCGGTTCTCCACAAAAGTTTTTAACTGAGAAGCATTCCTCACTGCATTTCCATCGCCGTCGTTGTTGAAATAGACGAAGGCGCTGTGCCCCTGACTTTCCCACTCGCCAAGACGGGAAGCTCACCAGGACAAATCCTCATCTGAGTAGGAACTACCGTAAAGGGCGTGGGGATCCGGGCCGTGAAGCCGTACATAGACGAAAGGTGCTGTGGCGCGGAGGATGCAGGGTAGGTGTGCAGTAAGCGACTCCAAAGCGTTCTAGGAGCGAAAATACCTCTTCTATGTGCCAGCTTGGGTGTCGGAATTCGATCGCCACTCTGATCCAGGGAGGTATTTGTTCTAAAAAGTAGGCGAGGCGGGCCAAGTCGCAGCCGAACTGGGGAGGAAGTTGGACAAGCAGAATACCCAGGCGATCGCCCAGGCATTCGAGTCCCTTGGCTATCCGTGCCAGCCAGTTCTCTGGCGAATAAAGGCGCTGGGAGTGCGTTAACCCCCGGGGCGCTTTTACAGTCATCAGAAATCCCGGAGGGAGGCGGTGCTGCCAGTTAGTAAAGGTCGCATCTGGGGGCCATCGATAGTAAGTGCTGTTAACTTCGACGGTTTGATAGTGCTGGATATAGTAATCTAGCCTGGAACGCGGCGCTAACGGGTAGGGATAAAGCACACCTTCCCAATGTTGGTAACTCCAACCTGAAGTGCTGATGCAAACGGTCATCGCCTTTACTCCAACGCAAATTATGTTGGTGTGTGAATTTTAAATTTTTACTTTTTTTAGGAAGCGCGTTTCGATTGTGACTGGTTACAGAAGAACAAGTGACCGCTCCAATTCTTAGTTCAGGGTGCTGCTCTTACCCGTTTCTACAGTTTTATAACCTCTGTAATAATACTCAAGGTAGAGGTAAAGATAGACAAAGATTGCTAAGGTTAGGGTAAGTTCTATCTCTGACGCTATGACTTCACACAAAAATACGCCCAATCGGCTTAAAGAAATTTTTCGGGTTGTCTTATCGATCGCCATCATTTTAGTAGGCATTACACACTTTACTGAACCCGCTCAATTTGTCAAAATTATGCCGCCTCAATTACCTTACCCGACTGAGTTGGTCTACATTAGTGGATTTTTCGAGATTTTAGGAGGAATTGGCTTACTGATTCCCTTTGTAAGTGTTGCGGCTGCCTGGGGACTGATTGCTCTGTTTGTTGCAGTTTTTCCCGCTAATATCAATCAGGCGATTAATAGTATTCCCATTGAAGGCATTCCTCATCATCCTTGGCTTTACTGGGCTAGACTACCTTTTCAGGCTGTACTAATTGCTTGGGCTTGGTGGTACACTCAAAAACCCGATGAACAACTGGGCGCTTTTAAAGAATAATTATAGTCCTGGGGTTGCTGGCGAACTCTACCCAGGAGCGTAGGCGAAAGGATTGATAAATTGATTCTATAGCTGATGTTTGAATTCCCGCAGGGATTGTACCAAACCCGATTCTAAAACTCCTACGTCCCTCTTCAGCCCGCGCAGGCACCGCTTCGTCCGTATAGCCCCAGGCTTCAGCCTGCGGGTTTTTTAGATATTTTATTTTGTGGAGTTCTTTAAACCAAGTGATGCTCGATCGCAAAACGCAAAAGTCCAGCGCGATTGCTGGTTTCCGTTTTTCTCAACAGCGCACTCACATATTTTTCCACCGTGCGCGGACTCAAGTGGAGATTAGCGCCAATTTGGGCATTAGAAAGACCTTCAGCTAGTAAATCTAAAACATCTCGTTCTCTCGGAGTTAAAGAAATAGCAAACTCTGACTTTTGTGCGGTTAATCCCGTAGTTCCTGGATTGAAACTAGCCGGGAGAGAATCGCCGGAAGATGGCGGTTTTTTGGGGGGTTCCGCAGGGGGAGAGGGGGAGTCATCGGAATTAAATCGCCATTGGGACTGGATGAGCTGCGATCGCTCTAATAAATTGCGAATCACTGCACCGAGTTCCTCCAAATCAAACGGCTTCGGTAAATACAAATCGCAGCCGAGTTGATACCCTAAAATCCGTTCCGGGGTACTGGTGCGCGCCGTTAAAAAAATCACAGGTAACAACCGTAAAGCGGGTTTTTGGCGAACGCGCTTGACCAATTCATACCCATCCATCTCCGGCATGATAATATCCGTTACCAGTAACTGAGGTTGAAATTCTTCTAATTTCAAAAGACCCTCTTGACCATTCTGAGCCGCGATCGCAGAGTAACCGCACTGCTCCAAATAATGGCAGATAGACAGACGAATAGCGGGATCGTCATCAACAATCAGAATCGTCAAGGGCATAGGGTCTACAGGGGGAACTGAACAAGTATAGACGCTACCGAGTAGCGTCTATACTTCTAGCGTAGGTCAAATCCAAGGTCAGGCCAACTCGATTTAACGAGCACTGACACTTAAGCTGGCAGGTTGGGCCAAATTACCTGACAGATTCACTTGCCTTCCATTGGCATGGAGATGGCGCAGGATTTTATAAATCATTTCAATGCGATCGCTCGCATCGGCTTTCTGGGCCAAATCCTCCAGGGATAACGGTTTCCCTTCCGCCGTAATCACCTCAATAATTCGGGTTTGGAGGTGGAGAATCTCAGAAGCTGCCTTTTTACCCGCTTCAACCCCGGGTTGATGATAGGCATTGACGTTAATCAAAGAGGCATATAACCCAACCGCGCGATCGTACAGCGCAATCAAAGCCCCCACAATGCGCGGATTAACCTGGGGAATAGTAACCGAAATGGAATCGCGCTGATTGCCATAAATCGCCTCCCGAGTTCCATACAAAAACCCTAACAAATAATCTCCCGTAGTGATTCCCGGTTCTACATTCGGGGAATGGCCCTGACGGTCTTCTAAAACTTCAATAAAGGTTAGGAAGAAATTCGGCACTCCCTCCCGCAGTTGTTGAACATAAGCGTGCTGATCCGTAGACCCCTTATTTCCGTAAACAGCAATCCCCTGATAGACGGTATTGCCAGCTAAATCTTTCTCCTTACCCAGGGATTCCATCACCAACTGTTGCAGATAGCGGCTAAAGAGCAACAGGCTGTCTTTATAAGGCAACACCACCATATCTTTTTCCCCCCGTCCATTGCCTGCAAAGTACCAGGAGAGGGCCAGCAGTGAGGCTGGATTGCCCTTGAGGTCCGGTTGGCGAGTGGCATCATCCATTTCTTTGGCCCCAGCCAGCATACCCTGAATATCAATGCCCTGCAAAGCTGCCGGGACTAACCCCACCCCAGAGAGTTCCGAGGTGCGTCCTCCAACCCAATCATGCATGGGGAAAATATCAATCCAGCCTTCTTTCTGGGCTTGTTTTTCCAGGGCGCTATCATGGCCGGTAATGGCAACGGCATGACCGGCAAACTTGAGATTCATGCTTTCAAAGGCTTTTTGGACCTCAATCATGCCATTGCGGGTATCTGGGGTGGTGCCGGATTTAGAGATTACCAGGACCAGGGTCGTTCCCAGACGGTCTTTGATGTGATTTAACAAGGCATCGATCCCAGCCGGGTCGGTATTGTCAATGAAGTGAATTCCCAGAGGTGCAGATTCGGGGGCCAGGGCTGCGGAGACGAATTGGGGTCCGAGGGCCGATCCGCCAATGCCGATGGAGAGAATGTCTGTAAATTTGGCAGCGCTGGGAGGGTGGATCGTTCCGGTGTGAATTTTTTGGGCAAACTCCTCGATATGGCTGAGGTTTTCGAGGATTTCTTGTTTGAGTTCTGGGGTGGGTGCAATGTCCGGATTTCGTAACCAATAGTGACCCACCATCCGCTCTTCATCGGGATTGGCGATCGCCCCGGCTTCTAGGGCCTTCATGTCCTCGAAGGCTTGAGCAAACTTAGGTTTCATCGATTCGACGAAGGCATCATCAAATCTCATTCGACTGATATCCAGGTACAGTCCTAGCCCTTCATGATAATAGAGCCAGTCCTGATATCGTTTCCACAGTGATCGAGCATCCATAACAACTCTCTACTTATCTTTGTTTCACCACACACAATTGACACTCCTCAGTCTAAAGACATGGGGATTCTTGCACAGCATTAGAACACAGCCTAATTCTGATGGGCGCTGTCAAGACGCCTCTAATAAGTCCGCTCAAATCTAGTTTGAACTTTCCCTTGACTTTGCGAAGGATATTGGCAGTACCATTG
>NZ_JAFLQW010000374.1 GCF_017313335.1 Phormidium pseudopriestleyi FRX01
ACTTCGGTTTCTACTCGCTTACCGACGGTAACTTCCCCGGCTTTGTAACGGTCCTTGTTGGCAATCAAACGTTCTTCATACAGTTTGAGATTGCGGTGGTCGGTATCGTTGCGATCGTAAAGATCAGGTTCTTGATCGTAGTTGTAGCTATCGCGATCGCGGGTAGCAGTCGTGGATGCTGCCGGTTTAGCTGTTGCGCCAGTTGCCGCAGTGCGATCGCGGTAGACATCCCGCACCCGCTCTTCATACTCGTAATCGATCGGTTGCAGTTCGTCATATTCGGGCAACTGTTCGACTTGATTTTTGTCCACTAAGCCGATCGCATAAATCCGTTTGGCATCGTAATCAATCCGAGCTGATCCGATGGGAAGCAGCACTTTTTTCCCGAATATCCAGAACCCTGTATCAACAACCAAGTAACGGAAACGGCCCGTGTCATCTAACAGAATATCGTAAACCGTCCCGATTTTTTCATCGGTTGTACCGGCATAGATATCCATTCCTTTGATATCTGTACCGCCAAAAATTTCGTCTTGATAGTTGGGATAAAAATCGTGAATTTTCACTAAAGCCATGATAAAAATGTAACCTGCATTTGTGTTTACGCTCTCATTCTAAGTAGAATTGTTCCAAAATTCCCTCTACCTCCGGGGAGATCTACCTCTTGAACTTTTGAACGATTTAAAATTGAATTTTTAAAAGAATAAAAGAGCCATTTTGAGTTAATTTACTTAGCTACAGTCCAAATTTAACCGCTTTTCCGGGCGATCGCTAGATTAGACTGGCTTCAGCCCAGGGGGTATTTGTAATCCCCGTCTTTCTTGCATCTATCCGATGAGGTATCTTTATAGCAATCCTAAATGATTTATGCCCTCTCTTGCTCCCCCTCTCCCCCTTTGGGAGAGGGGTTGGGGGTGAGGGCATTCCACAACTGATAAAGGAGCTGCTTTAGTTCTTTTTACCCAAATTTTCCTCTTTGAGATTACTCCTGCCAATCCCTGCCAAACCCCTAAACGCCTGTCCGAACATAATGTGAGGGAAACGCGGGAAACGCAGCAATTCCCTGGGGAGGCGGTGCAACGCCCAAAATCCAGCCCAGGAGTGCCGTCGCCAGAATCCCCCACAACAGCGCCCCCGTAATCCGCCGCGCCACCGCTGCACTGGTAATCAAAATTCCGGCGATCGCCACTAACGTTGCCGGTTCCCCCAAATTTCCCAATCCCGTAATCGTCACCGGGTTTGCTACAATAATTCCCGCCCCTCCCGTTGCCGGATCTCCAGACAGGGCAATATAGGCTAAAAAGAAGCCAATTCCCGCAGCAGTCGCTTGTTTAAGGCATTCCGGAATCCCTTGAATAATTTGGTTTCGCACCTTGGAAAGGGTGAGGAGAATAAACAAAATCCCTTCGATAAAAATGGCACCTAGGGCAATCCGCCACTCAATGCCTAAACCAATGACAACGGAAAAGGCACAAAAGGCATTCAATCCCATCCCTGGCGCAAGCGCAAATGGATAGTTAGATGTCACTCCCATCACTAAAGTGGCGATCGCTGATGAGAGTGCGGTGGCAATGACTAAAGTAAAGTACCGCCCGATCCCAGATTGCAACTCCCCATACTTTTTCCCTTTTTATCCCGGAATTTCCCCTTTTTTAAGAAACACAACCCGGTAAACCGGCTCATCTTTATCTAGGGTGGATTGTTCTCGTTCCGTTGCCACCGGCATCGGATTTTCCGGTAACCAATCCTCTCCTCCTTGCCGTTCAAAGCTGGAATGTTCCGCAAAGCGATCGCGCATTTCTATCGCCACATCATGAACATCAGATTGCAGAAAAACCATTCCTCCCGGCACGAGATACTTCGCCACATTTTCCACTAATTCCGGTTGCACCACTCGCCGTTTTTGATGGCGCTTTTTAAACCAAGGGTCGGGAAATTGAATCGAAACCCGATGTAAAATCCCTGGAGGTAAACTCTCAATCAAGGGGGCAAAGGTGTGATTGATATTGCAAAAAATAAAGTGTAAATTGCTTAATTTCTCTTCATCTCGTTGTGCCAGTGCCGTTTCGACTAAAGGCTCACGGATCTCGATTCCCAGAAAATTCCAATCTGGTTCTATTGCAGCCATTTGTAATAAAAACCGCCCCCAAGCACAGCCAATATCTAAGTGCAAAGGTTGGGCTGGATTGGTATAGACTTGTGACCACGTTGGGGGTACAATCGGGGTTTGATACGCATAACTGAGGGGATTAACGTGCTGTCTGACTCGTACTCGGACCAATCTAAAGACCTCCTTGAAAATTAGGCAATGGGGAGTGTAATTTTATCGCATTTTGCTTCAGTTTGCCAAGAGGCTCAATCCCTCCGCGCGGGGTAAATAGGGATTAAAAACTGGGTTTCTGTCAAAAATCTGGAGTAATCCGCCATAAATTTGGGATAGCAATTGTAGGGTGGGCACTGCCCACCTTACTCCTGTAGGTGGGCAGTGCCCACCCTACAATTGCTACTCATCCGGTACAAATCCCCTAGCGATTACTGAAAAAGTTGGCAAAGAAATTATGCAAGAGTTCTTCATGAATCAAGGCGCGATCGACAATGGCTTGAATGGAGATATCAGAAAGTGGGTCACCATTGGCATATTGTTCTATCCAAAGTTTACTAATTAAATTGGAATCTTCGGGGATGTCGGCTAATTCCCAACCTGGGATTTCTAACTCAGCCATGAGTTGAGTGACTTTCGGATCATAACTAATGGCGAAACAGCGACATCCTTCTGCCGCCGCCATAATTAAACTGTGGAATCGCATTCCGATGGTCATTTCTACCCCGCGAAAGAGTCCTTTGAGTTCCCGGGGGTCTTCGAGCATAAACAGATGATTGGGACCGGGAAGTTGAGATTGAATGGATTGTGCGATCGCCAAATCTTGAGAAGCTTGAAAGGGGACTAATAACAGACAGGTATCTGTGGCTTTTTGAAAGGAAATTAAGGCACGGGTGAGACAGTCTAATCGGGCGGGAGTTAACAGGGGATGCGATCGCAAGTTTACCGCAACCCGAGGGGCGGGTAAATCCCACAACCCGGGAACAGGTTTCCCCTCTAACGCCCAAACCGGATCCGGTGCCATTGTAAAGGGAATCTGCCATTCGGCGAGTAAAGCAGCAGAACCGCGATCGCGCACACTCACCCGAGTGCATTGAGAAAAAGTCTGTTTCGCAATCTGGCGAGTCAAGGGGCGTTGTAACGGACCTACTCCTTGTCCCCAGGCGATCGTTTTCAATCCCAGTCCCTGCGCCAATCCCATCAACCCGGCATAATATAAGGGGCTAACTGCGCTGGTGACATCTTGGAGTAAGCTGCCTCCCCCCCAAATAAACACATCCGATTGCCGCAGCACTTGCCAGACGGAAAATGCAGACATTCGATTGTAGGCACAGACTTGGTAGCGATCGCGAGTTTGGTTGGGATTACCCGAGAGCACCACTGGAGTGACAACTTCCGGCAGCATCTGTAATAACGAGGCTAACAGCGCCTCATCCCCGGCATTCCCTTTTCCATAATATCCACAACAAACTGCCCGAATTGGCCCCACAATCTTCCTCCTGTCAAACTCAGCAATGGATTAAATTTTCTGCGCTTACCTCAATAACAGGATTAACCGATCACCCTTGTCAAGAGGTTGGAGTCCGCACCAATCGGGTTAAAATAAAACAAAACAAGGGCTAAGTGCCCATTGTGTTGTCTATTTTTTACTGATTAAATTCATGCACGCCCTCTCTATTCCCACCTGGATGATTCACGTTTCCAGCGTCATTGAGTGGATCGCCGCCATTTGGCTGATTTGGCGCTATGGCGAATTTACCGGCGATCGCTATTGGCGAGGATTATCCTTTGCCATGCTTCCGGCATTGGTGGGGGCGATGTGTGCTTGTACCTGGCACTATTTTGATAATCCCACCTCGTTAGACTGGTTGGTAACCCTACAAGCGACGATGACGGTGGTGGGAAACTGTACCCTCTGTCTAGCAGCTTGGTGGATTTGGCGATCGGCAAAACTTCAGGACAAGACTGAGGATTCTACGTTAATGGATGAGAGTCAGGAAACTGCGATCGACTCTCAAAAATAAGGGGATAAACCTGGGTCAATTCGTTGGCTCACTCCCCGAAATTTTGCATATAAAATCCAGAATTTTTTAAGATAAACCGATGTTTTCTAAAGATGCTTTGTTTGCGGTTTCCCTATTTCCCTATCTGGGATTTTTATGGTTTATCACTCGTTCGGGTAAAATGCCCCGGTTAGCATTGATTGGGTTTTATGGAACTTTGGTATTTGTTGCCGTGACTATTCCCGTGGGGATTTACGCCCTCAAAGTCTATCACCAGTCTTTAGCAAATGTGGATCTTTTACATGGAGGGGCCGAGGTGTTTTTGACCCTCTCTAACATTTTAATTGTGTTGGGATTCCGGCAGGCGATCGGGCGATCGCGTGAGGAGGGGTAAGGATGGGTAAGATGGGGAGTAGTGATCCTCGTGACTTGGCTCGGCCGAGTCAAGCTCCCCTGGAGGCTCTGCCTCCAGTCCCCGATCAGGCGGCAGATCCGCTGATTGTGCGTGTCACGGCAGAGCCATGACACGAGAGCTACTCAACCCAATCTCCCCCATTTCCCCAATAAAAAAGCCCGCAATCATACGGGCTAAATCAACAGGAGGGGGGAGTGGGATGTGATTCCGAAACCCCCCGAAAAGAATAAATCAGTGATTTATTCTGGAGGCAGGAGTGCCATTGGATTGACCGCACCTTGTCCGGAAGGATGGATTTCAAAGTGCAGGTGGGGTCCAGTGCTGAAGCCAGTGCTTCCCATTTCAGCAACTTGTTGACCTTGATCGACTTGCTGTCCTTCTTGCACCATAATCCGGTGATTGTGGGCGTATAGGGTAACACTGCCATCAGGATGCTCGATCTCAACCAGATTTCCATAACCACCGGAGTTCCACCCTGCGGTGACAACTACGCCAGTGGCGGCGGCATAAATCGGGGTGCCGGTGGGTCCGGCGATATCGATACCTCGGTGCATCCGTCCCCAGCGCCACCCATAGCCAGAAGTAAACACACCATGAGCGGGCCAAATATAGCCATTAAAGGTGGGCTGACTGTCGGGTAGGTAGGTATCAGGAGTTTTTAACGGCGGCAACTCCGGAGAGACTACCTGTCCCACAGCAGGCTGCATCAGGGGTGCATAGACTTCAGAACCAACCGGCGCTACCGCGAGGATCTGTTCTTGCTGGGTTTCCTGTGCTCTGGGGGCGTTTTCTAAGGTTTCGTTCGGCTGTGGGTTGAACTGGGGATTGATCCGGTCTGATGGCCCTTCAGGGGCCGTGGAAGTGCTCCGAACAGCCAGGGTATTGGGGAGGGCCACTGGGACGGATTCCCCTGTGGGTTCTAAACTGAGGTTTTCAGTTTTGTATTTTTCGCGAAGTTTTTCGATTTCCGCTCGTAAACTATCGACGTAACGGTTTTCGATCGCCTCGGGTTCGATCGCATGAGCCTGGATCGACTCAGGGAAAGAGCTGCTTTCATCCGCCTGGGAGGAAAGTGCGGGTTGGACTCTAGGAGAGTTTTCGGCGACGGAGATCTCGCCGTACCGTTGAGAAGTTGTCTCTACTGCCTCAATTTGGGAGTGTTGACCCAGGGCTTCTTGTTCGCGGTACTTTTGCCGCAGTTTGAGAATGTCAGCCCTTAAGCCATCAATATGGTCACTTTCATCGGCTTGCGTTTCCACGGAGGGAGCCGCTTGAGCAACTAGGGTTTCGATGCCGATCGCCGATCGCATCTCTTCGCTGACTGAGCGATCGCCAGTCATCAAGTCTGATGAGCGTTCTGGAGAGCGATCAATCATCGAGACGACGGTTTCCGGAATCGAGGCGATCGCTTCTGATGGTTTACTTGGTGCAATCAGTGAAAAGGTGGTGTCCGTTTCGATTTGTTTGGGTAAAGCAACGACATCACTTTTTGCTGATGCGGTCAGATCACTTCCTTCATCCCTGGTTAGGGAACTAGGGTCCCAGGCGATGGAGTTAGGTCCCGGTTCCGTAGAACTTAACGGAATTTTAAGGGTTTGATTGACTTCGAGTAAGTCTGGATCGTTGAGGCTATTAGCTTCAACGATTTTTTGTGCCGAAACGCCATTACGGAGTGCGATCGCATCGAGGGTATCTCCGAAACTGACTTGGTAGATGCGCGATGCTAATCCACTTTCTACCGATGGGATGGCGATCGCCCCATTCATATCCGGTTCAACCAGGTCTAACGCCGTGCGATCGTCATTCTCAGCGGACGGGAAGCTGGATAACTCAGGCTGTACTGCTTCTTCCTGAGCGCTCTCCAGTTCGGGGCGCACTAAGGGGACCAATCCAGAGGTCTCACCGGAGTTCACTTCAGTTTGAGCCGGTGGGGAATTTTCCCAGGCGTTCCCAGTGGAATTTTCTTCCAAATAGGATTGCCAACCTGGAGAAGTTCGTTCGGAATTGACCGGGGACGGTGTAGTTTCCTCTTCGGCCCTTATGCCGCCGAGTAATGGGTCGTTCGCTCTACCCTCTAAGGAGAGGGGCTCAACAACGGTCCCTTCCGTGGACTCTTGAGGTTCAACCGTGGGGAATAATCCAGATGGAGCCATTTCCGGCCCGGGGCCATCTGACTCCTGGGACATTCCCAGGGATGATTCAACAACTGAACTGACCGACTCCTCACTCCACAACTCCGCCAGACTTGGATCCAGACGGTTTTCACCGGACTGAACCAATCCTTCGAGGGAAACCCCAGACTCAGACTGGATTTTGTCTATTTGCCAGCTAAAACTTGCGCCAGCCGGGTTCCCTTCGCGAGTCAATTCCTGTGGGTATGGAAGGGTTGAGTTGACTTCCCCGGTTCCTTCGGTTTCGCCGCGATCGCCTGGATTAGAGGCGACCTGTGAGGGGACCGGACCCTGTTCAGTTAGGGTCCAGGGAGTTGCTTCTTCCTGAACTTGGGGTTCTACAGCAGACCCATCTAGGGTTTGTTCTGCCATTTGGGTTCCTGCCTCTTCTGTTGAGGCTGTTTCTGCCTCCAGTGTGGACCAAGACCCGGGATCCGTAGCAGATGTATCTGCTGCGATCGGTGGCTCTGATGCTCCAGCACCTTCGCCTTGTTGAGGCAGCAATATGCTAGATGCCCCCATAGAAATTGCAAGTCCAATCATGGCTGCCGAGGTGCGAACCTTGCGGGGGCCAGCGAGTACCTGTCTAATCTCTCCGACCGTCCGATTGCTATCGGCGGCACAGGATGGAACAGATTTTACCTTCTCCGGAAATGCTCGTTTCAAAAAAACGACCTCCTAACGACAAGTGCTTAACTGTCTTTATAAGTCAATGAATTTACCACCCGTCTATGATGCAAATCACATCAAAGAGAGACCGAAGTCACTGACAACAGAATGTTACTTAGGCAAGATTACCCTGATTTTCTGTTTTCGACAAGTTGGTATTGACACTCCCGATGTCTAAAGACACGGGGATTCTTGCACAGCCTTAGACCAAAGCCTAATTCTGATGGGCGCTGCTCATTGTGCCTCTAATAAGTCCGCCCAAATCTAGTTTGAACTTTCCCTTTACTTTGCGAAGGATGTTGGCAGCACCTTTATCCAGCGCTGATTTCAGGCTAATAAACTTCTTCGCTTTCGCGTTCCGTTCTGCCCTGAATTCTAGGACACAAGCCATAGATTCAGAAATAAGCTGCTGTTTGGTGATTATAAGGCATTCAGACCGGAATCCCTGTTTTAATCGCTACGAATCTGATTGAATGACCCTGTAGCTCCGTTTAGCGCCCTTAATGGTCCCTTAATTCGGACCTGGAATCGGGTGAAAAACTCGCCCTCGGGTCGCTTTACAGATACCGTAACTCTTTCCACCGTCAGGGTTTTTTCCTGATTTAACAGAACTTGACCCAGACCGGAATTTACCCGACTTACGATTTAAGTAGATTTCCCCAGTTTGGCTTGAGGTATTTTCCCTCAATCCTTCAGATGAGACTTTAAGCAGATTTAACTCTAAAGCACAACCGTATCCCTTGGATACTCCCCGTCTTGATTTTCTTCCCCCTGGCCGGTCTGTCTTTCCCAGAATTTGGCGCTTTAAGCCCACCAGTCAAGGGTTTTGAGGGAATCGCTCCCTAAAATTGAATGATGAAATCCTATGGAGGAAAGGCGATCGCCCGGTGGATAGTTCTATATAAATTTCTTATGTGTTGCGGAAATTAAATCCCTGATAGGGTGAGGCATTCTCCTGGTGCCTGTTAAGGACTCAGGTGGCTAAAAAAAAGACCTCATCCTCCTGAAAGCGGGTGAAGTCTCTTCAGTCATTCGCCAACAGAAAACCGAGTCTAGTCAGTGGAGTTGACCCAATTGGCGGAGGGCTTCAAATAGACCTAATGCGGCACTGACGGACAAATTTAGACTGCGGACCTTGGGATGGGTCATGGGAATATAAAGGGTGCGATCGCACTCATCCAGGAGTTCGGGCGATAACCCAGTGGTTTCGGACCCAAACAATAACCAGTCATTGGGTTGAAATTCAAACTCAATGTAATTATCAGACCCCCGGGCGCTAAACCCCAGTTGACGACCTCCACCCTGGCGATGAAACTCCCGAAACGCCGCTAAATCCTCATGGTAGTGAACATCGACATAGGGCCAATAATCCAGTCCCGCCCGTTTGAGATAGCGATCGCTAGTCTCAAAACCCAAGGGACCGACTAAATGCAGCGGCGTCCCCGTCGCCGCACAGGTGCGGGCAATATTGCCCGTATTGGGAGGAATTTGGGGATGAATTAATACAACTTGAGGCATATTCGAGACGTTTCTCTATCCAACTCGGTATCCCAGGCGATCGGGTTTCCGATCCGAGGCTATCCGGGTATCATTTAACCAGAAACCGGGTTAAATGATAGAAATTTTTAATCATCCAGCCTTGAATTCCATTGATTAGATATTCTGATTGAATCACCGGAGTGGATTCAGGCAACCCAAGGCTGACAGATTTTATCTTCCAATTCCGCCTCTTGGTCACTCATGGAGGCGATCGCCCCTTGAATCACCTGGCGAGGGTCCAGACCCCGGTCCACAGACTTTAACCACCGTTGCGCTTCATTGCCTTCGCGCAGAATTTTTTTCAGGGGAGACAGAAAACAGCTAAATCCATGTTTCTTCGCCGTCGGCAAAACCTCTTCATAGAGTTCCTCAATCCAATCTCGCGCCAAAATCGTTCTACCATCTTGCCAGTGGCGCAATTGAGCCTCTAAACTGCGGTGAGCTACTGCCGACTCGTTGGCATCGGTTAAAGCAATGAGGTCATCAGCCCGGGTTTGTGCCGGTAAAAAGCTCAGTTCTAAGGGGTCGAGGTGGGGATTCTCGATCAACTGCCACAGACGGGCCTCTAGGAACGCGGAAATGGCGAGTAAGGCGATCGGGTCAGAGACTAATTCACAAATTCGCAATTCCAGGCGATTCAGGGTGTAGGGACGGCGATCGCCATTGGGACGGACCGAACTCCAGAAATGCCGGACATTTTGAAACACCCCAGTCTCTAACTGTTGCTCCGTCCACCGGATAAAATGAGCATGATTTTCAAACAACGGGGCCGTTTCTGGAACTTTCGGGAACAGATGCCAGCGCGTAGAGTGATACCCCGTCACCTCCCCATCCAGGAACGGAGAGGCCGCACTCAGGGCCAAATACAACGGGGCCTCCAGGTGAATCAACCGACAAGCGCGCATCAGCAAATCCGGATTATCAATTCCCACATTAATGTGAACACTCGCCGTTACCACTTTCGTCCCATAGGTGTTCTCGATAAACCCGTGATAAGGATTATGGGGGTCGGATCGATAAAACTGGTCTGTCCTACCCAAAGAGAGGCTACTACCCGGAATTAAAGTGTAATTCCCCACCGTTTGGAGATACTCGCGCAGGATTCGTCGAGGGCGCACCAGTTCACATAACAACTGCTCATACCGAAACAGGGGCGGCGTCGTATATTCCACATTCCGGTTATCTGGCTCCCGCATAAAACGCGGAAGAGCCTCCACAATTTTATCCGAGAGTCCGACAATATCTCCCTGGGGCGTCCCGGTATAAAGTTCCACCTCAAAGCCTTTCGATAGCAGCATGATTTGTCCTCCGCTTCAATATTCAGGCGCTCTATGCGCTTTAGATGTACTTATTATCCCCTTAAGTCAGGGTTCCAAATCTGTCAGGAGACTAATGTTTTCTCTCTCAGACGGTTTTTCTGAGCCGGAAACTCCGATTTTTACAGGTTAAAACCAGATTGGGTAAGGGTTTTGAGACCGATTCCTCGGGTGAGTTTGGGAGTGGCACTCCGGATTCCCTGGCAAACTCACCCCCTCCCCCCCTTGTCAATGGTTCCACACAATCAGACACTTAACTTGTAAAAGAGCAGCCGTCAGCCATCAGCTATCGGCTATGTTTGCACCTGCGTGCAAGTACCGAGTCCCCGGGTTTTACAATGACAGCTACGCTTTCTGTTAAGACTGGCCGATGATTCAAGGCGAAGGACTCGGAGGCGATCGGCTGAGTGCTCACGGCTGAGTGCGTGACACTGTTGAGAGGTTTTTCGTGAAAAAAGTCTTAGCCATTATTCTTGGAGGAGGCGCTGGCACCCGTCTCTACCCATTAACCAAGATGCGGGCCAAACCAGCCGTGCCACTGGCCGGGAAATATCGCCTGATCGATATTCCCGTGAGTAACTGTATTAACTCTGACATTCTCAAAATCTACGTTCTAACTCAGTTCAACTCGGCGTCTTTAAACCGCCACCTCGTTCGTGCCTACAATTTCTCTGGCTTTAGCGAGGGATTTGTAGAGGTCCTCGCGGCCCAGCAAACGGCGGAAAATCCGACGAGTTGGTTCCAGGGGACCGCTGATGCAGTTCGCAAATATCTGTGGCTGTTTGAAGAATGGGATATTGATGAATATTTGATTTTGTCCGGGGACCATCTCTATCGCATGGATTATCGCGACTTTTTGCGACGCCATCGCGAAACCAATGCCGATATTACTCTTTCGGTATTGCCGATTGATGAGAAACGGGCTTCCGATTTTGGTCTGATGAAGATTGATGACAATGGCCGAGTGGTTTCCTTTAGCGAAAAGCCAAAAGGAGATGCTTTGCGCCAAATGGCGGTAGATACAACGACTTTGGGCTTAACCCCAGAAGAAGCTCAAAAAACGCCTTATATTGCCTCAATGGGGATTTATGTCTTTAATAAAGATGTAATGGCGAAGCTGCTGCGGGAAGCTCCCGATCGCACGGATTTTGGGAAGGAAATTATTCCCGCTTCGGCGAGTGAGTATAATGTTCAGGCGTACTTGTTCAAGGGGTACTGGGAAGATATTGGAACGATGGAATCGTTCTACGATGCTAATTTGGCGTTAACCCGGCAACCTCAGCCGCCCTTTAGTTTCTATGATGAAAAAGCCCCGATTTACACCCGTGCTCGGTATTTACCGCCGACTAAGTTGTTAGATGCTCATGTCACGGAGTCGATTATTGGGGAAGGGTGTATTCTCAAGGAATGTCGGATTGAACATTCGGTTTTAGGGGTGCGATCGCGCATTGAAGCAGGCTGTTTGATTCAAGATACCCTGATCATGGGTTCTGACTTCTATGAACCCTTTGCCGAACGGCAATCCGGTTCTCAAAAAGGCGGGGTTCCCTTGGGAATTGGCTCGAATACGACGATTCGTCGGGCGATCGTTGATAAAAATGCTCGCATCGGTCGCAAGGTACAAATTATCAATAAAGACCATGTGGAAGAGGCCAATCGCGAAAGTGATGGCTTCTATATCCGCAATGGAATTGTGGTCGTTCTGAAAAATGCGATCATTCCTGATGGAACAGTGATTTAAAGGGGTTAAATTCTCCCTATTTTCTTTTAGCAGTAATGGCGGACTATTACGCCATTACTGCTAAAAGAAAACAAGTGATGTCTTTCCTGTTCAACGTCCCGACTTCTGTCGTTTCCGGGTTAATCATAACAACAACCTGCACCGCTAGGACGCCGGTACAGTACGGATGCGCTAGGGATTTAAACCCGAGCCTGTGTCTGGGGAAGAAAGGACCCAAGTTGGGCTGTTGAACATTAAGAACGACTGAAGTCGGGACGTTGAACTTAAGAGGGATAACGCCTGAAGTGCTGAGATTGAAGACAGTAGGGAAATTGCGTTAGGACCCCAGAGTAAGAACCGAACTGAAGGGGTGCTGCAGTTTAGATATCCTAGACTAGGAGGAACGATCGCCTCGGTTGCTTCTGTGAAAAAAAACTATAGACTAAATCTTTATCGGTATAGGAGGAATATTAATGGCTGCGACCGACTTCAAGGACTACTACGCAATTCTAGGAGTCAATAAAACCGCTAGTGTTGATGAAATTAAGAAGGCTTATCGTAAACTTGCTCGCAAATATCATCCGGATATGAATCCAGGAAATGCTCAAGCTGAAGCTAAGTTTAAAGAAGTTTCAGAAGCGTATGAAGTGCTCGGTGACTCAGACAAGCGCAAAAAATATGACCAGTTCGGACAATATTGGCGACAAGCTGATGGTGCAGTCGGTGCAGGGGGATGGCCCCCTGGTGGTGGGAATGTGGATTTTGGCGGGTTTGATTTTAGTCAATTCTCCAGCTTTGACGATTTTATCAATGCGTTGCTTGGTCGCGTCGGGGGACCTGGGGCGGGTCCTCCTCGTCCGGGAGGAGCCAGTTACAATTATCGCAATCCTCGTTCGACTTCGACGACGGGTTTTGAGGATTTTGCGGCAGGGTTTGGAGGCGATCGCCCTGGGGGGACCTCGGCGGACCGGGAAAGTAGTATTACCCTGACGTTTTCTGAGGCGTTTCAGGGGACCCAAAAGCGCTTAAATTTGGGGACGGAGGCGATCGATGTGCGGATTCCTCCTGGGGCTAAACCGGGGACCCGGATTCGAGTTCGCGGCAAGGGTCTGGTGAATTCCTACAACCAACAACGGGGGGATTTGTACCTGAAGGTGGAAATCCAACCTCACTCATTTTTCCAGTTTGAGGGAGATAATCTAGTCTGCGAGGTTCCCATTGCCCCGGATGAGGCAGTATTGGGGGCAACTATTGAAATTCCTACTCCTGATGGAACGGTGAAAATGAATGTTCCGGCAGGAATTCGGTCCGGACAAACCTTGCGACTCAAGGGCAAGGGATGGAAAACCGCCAAGGGCGATCGCACGGATCAGTTGGTACGAATTGCGATCGCCCCTCCAAAGGACCTCAATTCCACAGAAAAGGACCTCTACGAAAAAATTCGCAACGCCCGTCACTACAACCCCCGCAGTCATTTACAGTCGGTCCGATTGTAAATGACTCCCTGACAAAAGCTGATATCCCGGCATCGTGGTTTCATGTAGGGGTTTGGTCTCCAAACCTTCCGACCGAATGTAGGGGTTTGGTCTCCAAACCCTCTTCAGACTAAAACCCATACCCTGGAGGGTGTGGGTTTTTTTGGAGGTAGAGATTCTAATAGGGCGTTACTGGGCGATCGCCCAGTAACGCGGGAAACGACTGAAGTCGTTACTACAAACGGGGGAAAGAAAACAAATTTTAGCCGGCGGGGGTAGGGGAAAGGGCTTTCTCCATAATCAGCTTAGAACGTTTCACCGGATCAGGGATTTGAATCGGATAATCTCCGGTGAAACAGGCTGAACAGAAGCGGTTGGGGTCTTCTCCCGTGGCGACAAGCATTCCCTCCCAACTTAAATAAGCCAGAGAATCTACTTCAATTTGCGATTCAATCTCTGCTACGGATTTAGTCGCCGCAATCAGTTGATCCTGACTGTCGGTATCAATGCCATAGAAGCAGGGATGAGTCACAGGCGGGGATGAAATTCTCATGTGCACTTCCGTTGCACCCGCATCCCGCAAGGCTTTAACGATTTTGCGGCTGGTGGTGCCGCGCACGATGGAATCATCTACCATCAAGACTCGCTTGCCGACGAGGACATCTTTAAGGGGATTGAGCTTCATCTTAATCCCCGACTCCCTCATGTGCTGAGTGGGTTGGATGAAGGTTCGCCCAACATAACGGTTTTTAATCAGTCCCTCAGCGTAGGGAATCCCCGATGCCTGGGAATAGCCGATCGCCGCCGGAATGCCGGAGTCGGGAACGCCAATCACAATATCCACATCAGCGGGAGATTCTTGTGCCAGTAGTCGTCCCAGTTGCAGGCGATAGCTATACAATGACTCATTGCACATGATGCTATCAGGTCGCGCAAAGTATATCATTTCAAAGATACAAAGTTTACGCTGGGATTTTTGACTCCAATGGAAAGAGGCTAATCCTTCTTCCCCAATCCAGACTAATTCTCCCGGTTCCACATCGCGCAGGTATTCTGCACCAATAATGTCTAACCCACAGGTTTCCGAGGCGAGGACATAGCGGGTAGGATTACCCTTTAAAATGCCAATCACCAGGGGACGAATGCCGTTAGGGTCCCTGGCTCCCATGATGCCCTTCGGAGTGGCGATCGCCAAGCTATAGGCTCCCTTACACCGATGAAAAGCGCTGATGGTGGCATCTAACCAATCTTTGCCCTTGTCCACTTCCAACCCGATCGCCAAGGCAATCATTTCTGAATCCGTTGTCGTGAGCAGGTTACACTTTTGTTCGATCAACTCTTGACCCAGGATTGCCGTATTGACAAGATTCCCATTATGTGTAAGTGCCAACGGACCTAACCGAGTCGGGACGATCACTGGTTGAGCATTCACCACGCGACTGGTTCCCGTAGTCGAATACCGGGTATGCCCCACAGCCAAATGTCCTGGTAATTCGTCCAGAATCGTCTCATTAAAGACTTGGGACACTAGCCCCATCCCTTTATGCAGATGGACTTGGGCCTTACTGTCAAACGTAGCAATTCCAGCAGATTCTTGACCCCGATGCTGAAGGGCGTAGAGGCCAAAATAGGTCATTTTCGCCACATCTTCACCGGGGGCATAAATTCCAAACACACCACAGGCTTCTTCGGGTTTATCCGGGCGGTTGGACATAGCCGGGTGAACCTCAGTCGGTTCACTCAAAGACCCTGCGGATGCAGGATAATGCTCGTCAGAGGACAAAGGACGATTGGGGATCATGCTTACGGCTTCGCTCCTGTTTGTTTGGGGTAGTAGATCAACCGGGAAGGTTTGGGGATGCAGATAGGCGACGTTCGATGGCATTCGACCAGCGATCGCGCATATCTGCCATACTAACGTCAATTAAGGGAAGGTTAACATCGGAATTAACGATTAAATTTGTCGGGATTTCCGATACTTCCCCAATTTTCTGCCAATTTCCTGCCAAGTGCTGATGTAAATAAGATTCCCAGTTTTCCATCTGTTCTGGCGAAACCGAGACTACAATTCGAGCACCGCCTTCGGCAAATAAAATTTCATCCCAGCGCGAGACGCTTGCTGCATCCGCATTCAGGGTAATTTTCGCTCCTAAATTCCCGCCAATACAAGATTCAGCTAAAGCCACCACTAAGCCACCTTCCGCTGAATCGTGGGCCGATTGTACCCACCCTTGGCGAATCCCCTCCCGACAGGTAGCTTGGACTTGTCGTTCCAACTGATAATCCACCACAGGCGGTTTCCCGGCAACGGTTCCGTGAATCGCGGCTAAATATTCCGAACCACCCAAAGAAACATTCTGGGTTATCTCAGCAATCGGTAATCCCAAGAGATAAATC
>NZ_JAFLQW010000020.1 GCF_017313335.1 Phormidium pseudopriestleyi FRX01
CTATATAGAAGTCATCCCTGGAGGAATCGCCTGGGAATCGAGACGGCGAATCGCGACAACCGCTGGTAACGGGGGGTCATTCGGTTGTTTTGTAGGCCAGTTTGAACCCAATGGGACCTGGCGAGTCTGGATAAATTCCTCTCCCTCTACAGTCAGCATGGCGAACTCCCGAGTTTCAGTGGCGCGATTCATCCGGATTCCATTCGTTTCACCGGGATGTTGCACGGCTAAAAAGAGGGTGCGTTGGTCCGGGGTTAAAAATGGCCCGGTTGTTTCGCACTCCATTGGTCCCAACCCGAATAAATAGGCTTTGCCAGCATCGGGTCCTGATGTGGGAATGAACCATAAGGAATTATTGCCAAAGATGCCGATTTGCTGGGAAAGGCCGATCGCCTGACCCGAGTCATCAACCCGAGTGGGAACGGCACGGTTGAGTCCGCCGGTACTCATATCCGTGACCATCCATAGATTACTTCCAGCATCCACTAATAGATTATCGGGGTTAGAGAATCCGAGTCCTCCCTCAGTGGGTTCGCCACCTAGAGCCATTTTTTCCCAAGTAAAGGTTAGGGAAGCGGGTTCGTTATCGTCTTCCTTGAGGCGGAAAATCCACCCAAAGGGATAGGGAGTCTCGCCATTGGGTCCCGTAAAGATGCGGTTATCGGGGCCTCCTTCAGTTGCGGACCCTCCGGCAGTAAAGGCGATATAAAGGGAACCATCAGGAGCAATGATGGTATCTTCAGGACGGGCGGTGCAGGTGACGCCAGCCGCATTAGCCGCATAATGAGCATCGATTAAAATGGCTCCTTGTTTTTCTTCGGGGTTGCCTACATAAAGGTCATTGAGGGTTTTGAACTGTTGTTTAAAGGACTGGATTTGTTCGTCGCGATCGCCAATGAAATAACCCCCTTGGCGTTGATTCCGCTGTCTTGCAGTAGTTGGCGGTTGTCGTTGGGGTAAAGAGATGACATTTCCCACCAACTGACTGGGGAGTTGGGGGTCGATCGCCGTTTCCGGAGTTAGACGAATCCAAGTTCCGGTCCCATCAGGGTTGAACTTCGCCCCATATAGTTGACCTTCGCTCAATAATCTGGAGTTACCTTTATCCGTGGGATTGGTGACAACCCCTTGGCTAACAAATTTGTAAAGGTGACCCCCTTGGCGATCGCATCCCGAATAAAACGCCAGGGGTTTTCCGGATTCTACTCGCACTCCTACCGCTTCATGGCGATAGCGTCCCAACCAAGTGTGCTTGGTCCCATAGTCGTTGGGGTCAGTTGGGTCAATTTCCACAATCCATCCATATTTATTCCCGGCTAACCCAAATACATTGCCTTGTCCGTGCAAGCGATTAGCAGCCAAGTTAAACGGTAACTCCTCTGGAGCAAAAGAGGAGCCATCGGCATAGACGGGTTCAGGGACATGAGATTGGAAATTTTCCTCGGCACTCAATACCGTTCCCCAGGGGGTCGTACCACCGGCACAATTTCCAAAGGTGCCAATGATGCGATCGCCCAATCCATCGCGATACCCTTGCACCTGCTGTTTCTGAAAAATCTTGACTCCAGGACCTGTTACTTTTAAATAGCGACCATCTTTTAACCCAGAAATGCCGGAAATACGACGGTCTGCGGGGGAATTGGTCCTTTCCCATTGGCCTTGAGGGGTTTGTCGCAGAGAAATCACCCCGAGTCCCTGATCAATTAAGGCTTCTTCACAAATTTGCTGAATTTGGGCTTTTAGCGGGTTGCTATTGGGAAGTGCAAATGCGTTGATCACAGCGGGTGTTTCTCCCCTAGAAGCTGTAGACATTCCTGTCTTAACCGCTTCTAGGGGTAAGGGTTTCTGAATGACTAACGGATAGGTTTGCATCCAGGTACTGGCGCTGACATATTCAAAATTAATCACGAGATAGCCTTGATTGGGGGCTGTTTCGATGAAAGAGAGATAATCATTGTTATAGCCAAAACGAGAATCGCCCACGGGGTCTCCCCATTGGGCGATCGCATCGTAAGTAAACCCCTCGGGAAGAATCAGATCATCAAGGACCTCATAGGTCCGGTACGCTTCAATTTGTTGAGCCGGTGCCATGCCATCCGTGGGAACTGGCAGAGGACCTTTGATTGGCTTAAAATTGAGGCTCTTTTCTGTTGACTGTAATCCGGGGAAATTGCAAGATTGCAGAGAACTGAGGGCGACAGTCCCAGCAAATCCACTCAAAAACAGCAAAAATTCGCGACGTTTGATATTCATCATCGATGACCTGTGACGATATAGGAGACTCGCTGACCAATATTGGTCGCATGATCAGCCATCCGTTCGAGGTGACGAATCAGTAACGCCATTAATAATAGGGGTTCGACTACTCCTTTAATATCGCGCTGATTAGCAAGGATGTGATAAAGGTTATGGTAGGCATCATCTACAATCGAGTCGAGTTGCTTAATTCGTTGACCCACTTCAGCATCGAGATCGGCTAAGGCGACGAGACTGGTTGCCAGCATTGCTCTAGCTTGGTGAGACATTTCCTCAATTTCCGCCATGCAGGGATGGGGTGGATAGGGAAAGAGTTGAACGGCAATTTCGGAGATATCCTGAGCATAGTCACCAATTCGTTCTAGGTCTCGCACGAGCTGCATAAAAGCACCGAGTAAACGGGAATCCATTGCTGCGGGGGCTTGCAAGGTCATGAGCATGACGCATTCGGATTCAATTTGTCGATAAAAGCGATCGATTTGTTTGTCGAGTAAGGGAATGGCTTCGGCAGCGGACAAATCTCGGGCAAATAAAGCTTGATGACTTAGACGGAAAGAATTTTCCACTAAGGCACCCATCCGCAAGATGTCCCGCTCTAAGCGTTTTACTTTCCGCCTAAAATGAGTCAATCTAGAATTTTTACTATAGGACGAAGCAGAGAGTCCGGCTTGACTAGCCATTGGTTTTAAAAATAACCCGACAAAGGGTTAATAATTTGTGAACACTGATTTCACGGATTTTCACAGAAGAGGATGGGGCGGAAAATTAGCCCTCGCCCGACGATCGCGTGGGAGTCGCAGTTGCAACCAGGCTCCGCCGGTGTCAGGATGATTGCTGGCTTTAATGGTTCCCCCGTGAGCTTCGATGATTTGTTCGGCGATCGCCAAGCCTAGTCCCGAACCTGAACTTGGGGAATAGGGTTTGCCCTGGCTTTGAGTGGGATCAAGGGACTGTCTAGCTCGGGCTGGGTCTCCTCGGTAAAGGCGATCGAAGATATAAGGGAGATCCGACGGACTAAAGCCCGATCCTGAATCGATCATATCAATTTGGATGATTTCTCGTTCTAGGGTCGGCGGGGAGTCAGGGCTACGATCGCCCAACATCTCAGTCGCAATGATGGCTTGAATTTTCCCTTGGGGTGAACTGTAACGAATACTATTATCGAAGATATTCAAAAAGACGCGATAGAGTTTGGACTCATCTGCTTCTATGAATACCCGTTCAGGTCCAGAATACTCAAAATTGATCTGTTTCTGACGAGCTAACGGTTCTAGGGTTTGCCAAACGGACTGAATCAAGGCACAAATATCCACGGATTTGATCACCAGTTTATCCCCGGGATCAACTTCCAAATGACTCAGTTCGAGCCAGTCTTGGACCAGTTTAATCAGCCGATTCGTTTCTCCAGATAAGCGCTCGACTCGCTGACTCCAGGGCGGCTCTAACCGGCCTTGTAAGGCTTCAGCAACTAAGCTAATACTGGTGAGGGGAGTTTTCAGTTCGTGAGCTAAATCGTTCATCCAGCGATCGCGATTTTGTGCCAGGGTAACTAAGGGTTGGCGATTTTCTAAAAATACCCCGACTTGTCCCTCGCCTAGGGGCCAACTATAGCCTCGTAAGGTGAGCGATCGCGTTTTGCCCATTTCTGACCCATGTTGACAAGCGGGATGAAACACCCACTCTCGAACCTGGGGTTTTTGTTGTTGTCGAGTATTGTCAATTAGCTGATCCAATTCATAGGACCGCACGAACTTCAGTAATAGACGAGGGGAACTCGGTTCCCACTTCTGAATCTGGAGGATCTCCTGTGCTTGGGAATTGCACCAGAGTAATTGGTTTTCTTCATCGACTTGGAGATACCCGACTGGAGCAACTTGTAATAGTTGCCGTCCCTCTTCTACCTGAGCTTCTAGCTCTTGTTGCTCTTGTTTCATCCAAGCGATCGCTCGGCGCAATCGAGACATGATTGGCATATATAAGCCAAAGGAATCGACTGTCTGCCCCCCCAACCATTGCCGTAACTGCTGGCGCATCCAAAACTGCTGGCACAGCCAAAATCCAATTCCCACAGTTAGGCCCAGGAAAAATGCGACGATAGCCATTTCGCTTCCTCGATATAGAGCGCTTTGGCTTGATACTCCCTACGGATAAATCCGAGGGATTCTTAAAGAGTCCAAAGTCGGACTTTTAAAGGCGCAATCAAAACACCTCTACTGACTCCATTGAGATTGAACCCCAATTTTGCCGCTACTTTTCTCAAAATATTTGCCGC
>NZ_JAFLQW010000403.1 GCF_017313335.1 Phormidium pseudopriestleyi FRX01
CCCTTGGAGGGGTGTCCCGAAGGGACGGGGTGGTTTCTTGATTTGGAAGAGACAGATACTGTTGAGTAGGGCGCATAGATAAATACCTGTTCAGTAGCTAGAATTTACCACCCCGCCCCTCCGGGGCACCCCTCCAAGGGAGGGGAATTTCTCGGCTAATTCCCCTCCCTTGGAGGGGTGTCCCGAAGGGACGGGGTGGTTTCTTGATTTGGACTCGCCAACACTGGATGACTTCGCAAAAAATCCATAACCCCTGCTATATTCTTCTTTACATCACCATCTCGCAAATGAACAACTGTTAACCCTAAACCCATCAGAAAAGCATCCCGTTCAGCATCATATTCAGCCTTATCATCATGACTGCTACCGTCTACCTCAAGCACGAGCGCCTTTTCCGCGCAATAAAAATCAACAATATAATTACCGATGATTTTTTGGCGATCAAAATCTAGGCCTAAAAACTGTTTGCGTTTAATTTGATTCCATAGCAACACCTCCGCCAAATTTCCAGCACGGCGCAAGGCTTTAGCCCGATCCTTCAGTGCTGGGTTATAGGGAAGAGACATATACTTTTGAGTATCGCGCATAGATCAATACCTGCTCACAAGAAAGAATTTACCACCCCGCCCCTTCGGGGCACCCCTCCAAAGGAGGGGAATTTTGGGGAATTTTGGGGAATTTTGGGGCTTATTCTCCTCTTATGGAGTAGGGCTGTTTCATTTTCCTGGCCCAATTAATTTTTGGATTGTTCAATCGCTTTATCTGGCGGGGGATACAGGCTGATTCCCCTCCCTTGGAGGGGTGTCCCGAAGGGACGGGGTGGTTTCTTGTTCTTAGTTTCAAATTAGGAAATAAGGCCGAAAACCCTTGGGCTGTAAAGCTTACGGGGTCAGGAAAATGCGACAATGAAACAGCCCTAACCTTAAAAACGCCAATCGGCTTTTTAGAATTTTGCAAGAAGTCTAATCCTCCTACTCTATCATAATCAAGAAATAGAAATCGCCTCCGTAGTCAATGCCGGAACCTCTGAACTTTTTTCCTCTGGAATATGTTCCATCAAAATTTCCATCTTATTTAAAGCAATATTCCCAAAAATTGTTGCAAATGCCACATCCGAAGCATCCCGTCCCGTTCCAATTCTAACAATGCCATTTTGAGGCGCTAACCGAGTGGCATCAAACAGATACCAGCGTCCTCCCAAATATGCCTCAAAACAAGCATGAAAATCAGGTGGATTTAACCCATAGGCATATCCTGCCACACATCGCGCTGGAATATTCAAGGCGCGACAAAAGGCGATCGCCAAATGAGCAAAATCCCGACAAACCCCAATCCGTTCTGTTGCTGTATCAAATGCTGATGTATGGGGATTGCTTGTCCCATATTCATAAATCACTTTTTCATAAATCCAATTACAAATTGCCGTCACCCGAGAATATCCGGTTGTCAAGTTTCCAAATTCAGAAATTGCCAAATTACTCAGGCGATCGGACTCGCAATACCGACTCGGATAAAGATAGTGGAACGTCTCTACGGGTAAATCTGCTGGCGGCACTTCATCAATGGTATTGGCATCCCCATAAAAATGGTTCATTTCCACTGTTGCCTGATAGAAAATATTCAAATTCGTACCTGCCGGGACATTCACGCGGAAATAGCGATTTTCCACGACGGGGGTAACATATTCATCGATGCGAATATCCGGGTCGATGATTAATTGTTCGGTGAGGATTTTCTGACAAGCTGTTTCGACAACGCGAATATTAAAGACAAAGGTACTCAGGGACTCAACATTATAATTGAGCGTACACCCTAGTTTGAATTTCATGTTTTTTAAGTCGGGGATGGGGTAGAGTTGGATTTAATTTTAGCATAATCGGGAGGGAGGCGGAGGTTTGGTGGCGACAACCGGGGGTTTAAACCCCCGCCTAATAGCTTGCATTCGGTTAAAACCGACTGGAGAAATGATTTTTAAGGGGTTTGTTTTGCGGATTGTATGGGGAATCAGGGTTTCTACAAATTTGCGGAAACCTGTTGACAAGGTTTGGGATTTTTGGTATATTGTTATTGTCGGAGAAGGTGCGGCCAAAAAAAGGCATCTCCAGGTATCAAATTGGCCTCAATAGTTATAAGCATTTTCGGGGAGTGCGAGCATCTTGCTCGCTATTGTCCGAAGCGAGCAAGATGCTCGCACTCCCCATCGCTATCTGTACCTCATGACTTCGGCATCCTCTATTTTGCGTTGACGCACCTTCCGGGATAAATTGCCGCACCATTGGGGTTAATTGCTGCCTCATTTTTCTGGACAAACCGAACAATCATTCCCTCAAATTAGGAATTGCGCTTATCCCGCAATATCTGAAGATTTTCTAATGCTGCGGTTTTCTTGACTGTTGCCAGTTGGATGGGGTTGGGTTGGGGTTGGGATTTGAGGATTTCTAAGGCGCGATCGCAACAAAAAACCGCTTCTCGATATTCCTCACAGTCGGAGGCGATCGCCGCAAGGCGGTTGAGAACCTCTGCCACCTCTGGCGCATCTTTCCCTAACTGCTGTTGGCGCAACTCCTGCGATCGCATTGCCGCATTCTTGGCATCAAAAGTGCGATCGCCAGCAAGATACACCCCCGCCAATTCATACTCCACTCGCGCCGCTTCTAAACTGTCCCCTAATCCCACTGCCGCATACTGCGCCTTGGCAATTTCTAATTCCTTTAGCGCTTTCTCAGTTTCTCCCAACTCCGATAAGGAATATCCCAGCAGCATCTGCGCCTTGGCAGTGGTTGCCGTGACGGTTTCCCCTAGACGTTTCACCAGCGATCGCAGCATCTCCACCACTTCCGAATGTTGATACTGTTCCTGATGAGTCGGCATTTGCGCCAATACCCAGGCAGTCGCCTCCTCGGAATGACTACTGTCTATTGCTTGATCCAATGCCTCATCCAGCAACAATATTGCCGCTTGCGGGGTTTGCGCCTGGAGATACTCCTGCCGCAACTCTTCATATAATCCCTGATGCAGGGTTTGCCGTTGCTGCTGCGGTTGGGTTTCTAGCAAATACTGCCGCATCAGGGGATGTAACCGCCATTTCCCCTCTGCCACTCCTTCTATATAAAGAGAGGCAATCACTTCGGCAAACCGTCCCCGCCAAGTTTCCAGATGCTGCTGTTGCATCAGGCGATCGAACCTTGCCTCATCCCACTGACGCGGAATTGCCAAGACTTGCAGCATTCGCAGTTCCTCGGGGTCCCAGGTTGCTGCTTCTGTGGTGAGAAATTCCTCCGGTTTCCCGGCAAAATCTTCCACCTGCGGCGATCGCCTCTGCTGGATTTTCTGCCAACGCTTCACAGACAGATACATATAATAAGGTGTTCCTTGGCAAATTTCGGTGATGGTTGACAAGAGGCGATCGCCGGTAATTCCCGCAGTGGTTAAAACTTCCTGACTTTCTGCCTCGGTTAGCGGCAGGATCGGAATTCTCTCACTCGCCTCCA
>NZ_JAFLQW010000109.1 GCF_017313335.1 Phormidium pseudopriestleyi FRX01
CATAATTTTTGCGACTTCGGCAATCCTAAACTTGCTCATAACCTTATAATAGCATGAAAAATGAGTAAGTTTAAACAGCTTTAGTCAGAAATTTAAACTCTGTCTCCAGCCCCGCGTTCTGTCTTGCCTGACAGGGCGCGGTTTTTCCTTAGTGGCTAGTTTATCACAACAGGGTGCCTCACCGAAGCCGATTGGTTCCCTATTTGTCAAATTAACGTGCATTGTAGCTCCAACGATGTATCATAAAACTGTTGACATCGAGATAAAACAGTGAGTAAACGAGTCCATGTAACCCTTCCCGATGCCGTCTATGATGCCCTCGAACGCTGGGCTGACAGTCAAGGACGGCCTGTGGCTAACTTAGCCGCATTTATTATTGAGAAAGCTGTAGAAGGAGCCAATGACGATGGAAAAATTCCGCCGCCACCCTCATCCCCGGCGAAAAATTAGCAGCAATTCAGAGTAAGGATTGGATTGCTGTGATCCAATCCGGAGCGTTTGCCGTTGATGATGCAAGTCGCGATCGGTTTTCGGGAACCGGGCGATCAACTTCGGACGTTCCCTCGACTCATCCCTGAGTCTTGATTGATTTATCCGTTTACGTTTTTTGATGTCGTTTTTAATGGTTTAATTCAATATCAAATAGCTTTACGTTTTGGGGCAAATTAACAATTGAAGTTTCAAGGGAAATATTATATAGAGCCTTTGTTCAATCATTAATACAATAAAATTTGGGAGCATCTTTGCCGCCCTCACTCTTTTTGGGAGAAGGGGCGGGGGGGATCTTACAAGAGTTAGGTTTTTTACGAACGGTCCCCGGACCTTGGCAAGGTCCGGGTTAGGGTGGGGTCATAGTGACGCGCGATCGCACTTGCGCGTAGAAAGAGGTGGGCACCCGCCTCCATACAGGCGCGATCGCACTTGCGCGTAGAAAGAGGTGGGCACCCGCCTCCATACAGGCGCGATCGCATCCTTTGAGTGCGTGACGTGACTTTGCCTGAGTTATGAAAACCCCACCCTAACCCGGACCTTGCCAAGGTCCGGGGACCGGAGGTAAAAAACCTATTCTTGTAAGCGGGATGAGGGCAGACTGTTCAATCATTCATACAATAAAATTTAGCCTGGGAAGCGTCTGATTTCCCTCCTAATTCAAGGGAGAGGAAACGTTTCTGCTAATTTTTTCAAAGATTTTTAACTGGATTTAGAGGGGTTGTCAAAGAAAAAAAAACGAGTGAAGTCGTTACTACAAACATAGAGAATATGAAATAACTATTGTTGATTTTGTTAAGGGCTTAGGCTAGTTTTTGGGGTTAAATTCGGGGGTAATGAAAAAATTCATGAGAATTTATACCTAATTTATGGAAATGAATTCTTAATTTTCAATCAACAATCTGAAATCCCGCGTTTTTTCAGGGAATATAGCAGCAGTTTGGCAGTAGTCGGCTCATCGTGCGATAACGTTGTTATAGGGAGAACATTACAGTTTCGGCAATACCGGGACCGCCTGAACATTGCCGTGCAGATTACAAATGGTTGTTGCCTACAGTGGAAATAAAGACAAAATAAATGAGCATTCCTACTTCGGTGCTGTTCGAGTTGCTGCACGCCTTGCCCCTGCTGAGAACTCAAATTTATTTCAAGTCTTCTTTAACCGCACTGTCCCATGCGATGGAAGATCAAGTCCTGGCAGGGACCGAGCCAGCTTTGGTGATTGCCTGTTTCCAACGAGAGCGATTTTATCGTCAGGAGACACACCGATATCGACGGATCGGCAACAAGACGGATCAAGTGTATGTACTTGCGGCACCGGAAACGGAATTTCAAAATAGTTCACAGATCCAGGAGGCGATCGCCTTTGAACCCGATGATGGATTAGCGAAAGAGTGGCACTTGGTGGTGCTTGCGCCGAACTATTCCACTTGTCTGGTTTGTCGGGAAAAAGAGGGATCGGTGGTGAAGCCTTTTCGCGATCTGCCATCGATGGATCAATCGAGACGGTTTGAGGGGATTTGGACCTTTGACCGGCAGGTTTCTTGTACCGTGGCGAGGTTATTGTTGGAGCGAGTGCGGGTGTATCGACCGGAGTTGGAGGAGAAAATTCAACGGGCGATCGCCACATATCGATTGAGCGAACCCGACACAGCACTCGAAGCTGCCGCGAGATTCCAGGATGTAGACCCAGGACCCTTTGTGCAACGGTTGGTCACATACCTACAGGTGGGTCAACATAAATTAGTCAAAACCTATCGCTCGATCGCCGCCCAAGAGCGTCGGGAACGGTTAGTCAACTCCATTACCACCGCCATCCGGCAATCTCTGAATCCGGCGGATATTTTCCAAGTCGCAGTGCGAGAACTCGGCGGGGCCCTGGATGTTTGTCGGTGTTTAATTTATCGCTGCAAAGCAACCGATCAAGAAGCGGCGATCGCCTACGAATTTTTAGGGCGATCGGTAAAATCCCTCTCTGGAAAAGTTTGGCCCTTGCAGGAGAATCCCCTATTTCAGGAAGTCGTCACCTCGGGAGAACGAGTGGTTGTGGAGAACCTCAGCGACCCTCGGATTACCGGATCCACGCGATTGGTCGCCTTAGTCCGGGAGTGGGAGATTGAATCCTGGTTAATGGTGCCAGTGTTCTATCAAAACCAACTGGTGGGAATGGTGGAGTTGCATCACTGTGGAGGGGAGGAAAGACGGTGGGATGCAGAGGAACTAGCAATGGTTGAGGCGATCGCCACCCAAATTGGAGTAGCCACCCTGCAAGCGGAAGCTTACGCCAACTTAGAAGACTTGAACGAACAACTCGCCGCCCTCGATCGCACCCGCAGCAACCTGATCGCCATTACCGGACATGAACTGCGCACCCCCCTATCCACCATTCAAGTCTGCCTAGAAAGTCTCGCCTCCGACCCCGATATGCCCCCGGAACTGCGGCAAGTCATGCTCAGTACCGCCCTAGACGATGCCGAAAGAATGCGGACTCTCGTGCAAGATTTCCTGACCCTATCGCGCCTAGAAAGCGGGCGAGTGGAATGGAACACCGAAGTCTTACCCTTGCATGAATGCCTGTCCTTAGCCATCAGTAGTGTTCGCACCCGGACCAACACCGAAGCAGGAGCCTTACCCACCTTGACTCTGGAAGTGCCCGAGGATCTGCCCTTAGTCCGTGCCGATGGGGAGTGGTTAGTGGAAGTGCTCTCCAAACTGATTGATAATGCTTGTAAATTTACGCCTTCCGGGGGAAAAGTGACCATTTTGGCTCAACCCCGAGGCGATCGGGAACTGGAGGTCAAAGTGGCCGATACGGGACGAGGCATTAGCAGCGATCGCCTCGAAACGGTCTTTGACCGCTTTTACCAAGAAGAAGGAGCTTTACGTCGTTCCACCGGAGGCACCGGCTTAGGATTAGCCATCTGTCGGCAAATCGTCACTGGCTGGGGGGGGCAAATTTGGGCCAAATCCGCCGGGAAAGATTGCGGCACTCAGTTTTATTTCACTATCCCTATCGCCACAGAGAGCACCTCCGATGTCACTCCCAACCCAAGTTCCCGTAGCAAAAGCAAATCTCAAAAAGGCGATCGCTCCTCCGGGAGTTCCCGCGATCCCCGGACACCAATTCGGTAAGTAGGGAGGATGGGGAAGATGGGGAAGGATGCGGTGGATATCTTCTTGACGAAAGCCACTCCACCCCATCCAAGGCATCCACCTCAAACCTGACTTCAGATCACCAATAACCAACAACAAACGACCCAATTCTAAAGAACTGTTACAGATCCTTACGAAATCTGTAGCAGTAGGCGATGTCAGTGGTACGATGCCCTAAAAATTGTTTCAAATTATCCGGAGTAAGATATGGCGGAAACCTTGACAGGACAGGCCCCAAAATTTGGGGGCAGCACCGGCGGTTTACTAAGTAAAGCGCTAGTGGAAGAAAAATACGCAATCACTTGGACCTCTTCCAATGAGCAAGTGTTTGAAATGCCCAGCGGTGGCGCTGCTGTGATGAATGCAGGGGAAAACCTCCTCTACCTGCCTCGCAAAGAGCACTGCCTCGCTTTGGGAACCCAGTTCCGGACCAAGTTCAAGCCCAAAATCGAAGACTATAAGATTTACCGGGTTTATGCCAGTGGTGAAACCGAGTATCTCCATCCCAAAGATGGTGTCTTCCCTGAAAAGGTGAACGAAGGTCGTGCTTATTACGGCAAGATCGATCGCAAGATTGGCGACAACCCCCAACCTGCGAAAATCAAGTTCAGCGGTAAGCAGCCTTACGATCCCTAAACCCCAAGCACAACGGTGCGATCGCCTAGGAACAACCAGCCTTGTGCCGTGAGTTCCGAGTCAGGGTCCTCTAACATTTGAGGGAACCTGACTTGCGATCGCCCGCAATGTTTGTCTAACGTTCTTTCATCTGAAATCCCAATGGCTA
>NZ_JAFLQW010000040.1 GCF_017313335.1 Phormidium pseudopriestleyi FRX01
ATAAATTGTTGTCCCCAGGGTTTAAAACCCCCTATCCCTTTGCCACCGCCTACTCATTATTTTCCCAAACCCTCGAAGAAGAAGTTAATGCACCCATTGAGTGGTCATTAGAACCCTATTATGACGTTCCGGTGAAGAAATGGAGAACAGCAACCAGACTGTTAAAAGAGCAATTTGAGAACTTGAACGAAGATGGCAGCTATCAGGAACTGAAAGGATCGCAAGAGATGCAACTCAAAAATCAGCTTGTTTATAACAAAGTGACCTTTTCCTGGTTAGGGTTTACCCTGTTTGTCTGCCAATTTGTCGCGCTCAAAAATCCAGGAATTCGGCAGCAATTCACCGCCTTTCATCGCGCCCTTGCCGAATATTGCAAGATAGGTATCCGTGCCAGTCGCTCAGTGCGCGGATTTGCTTGGCACAAGGGAGAGCGAGTACCGAGTACCCAATATGGGGGAGCATATCGTAAATCGGGCTAAAAATCAAGGGTTTTTAACAAAAGTTCACATCAGGTCAAAAAAAATCATCCTCCCCGAGAACCCCTTTACGGTGAACCTATCAACTTTGGTGTTCTCGGAGGATGATTGTGAGATTAAATTTATGGAAATCCATTGGCGTTTTTTCAAGTTTGGGATTCCTGTTTGTTGCCGGTATCATGAGTGCGAATGCCCGAGATTTAGGGATTAAACCCTTGCCGAAACAGCAGTCGGTACAAATCAGTCAAAACAATTTAGGTCCTGTGAGTGGACAATGGACTCTTGCCATTGAAGTGACTGCACATACGGACTTAAATGTGAGTACCGAACCCAATTACTGGATGCTCACTTCCCTGGAACAAAGCGGGATAGAATTATCGGGGCGAATTCTTAATGTGAATCAAAATGCTTGTTCAGATGCGGAAATCTTGGGGAAGGTTGAGGGAAATCGAGTCAGTTGGATAATGTATTATACGGGGTCTTGTTGTAAAGATGGCATGATGAAATTTGAGGGGGTGATGGTTTCACCAACTACGATTGAAGGGACTTTAGTTCCAGTGGGGAGTTCACCTCAAAATTGTACGTTATGGTCGGCGAATGTGGTGGCAACTCAAGGGCATTATTATAAATGAGGGGTGGGGATTTTAACCACTGATTTCACGGATTTTCACGGATTAGGGATTGTCACAGGGGGTGGGCGATCGCCTCCTTGATGGTATGCTCATGGCTGAATGATTGATGTTAGAATTAGATGACAATTCCCTCATTTGATGAAAATGGCAATCTGCCGCCTGGAGTGCATTGGGCAACCTGGGACGAATTTAAGCAGCGATTTGGCGCAACCCTGCGCCGATCGCGAATGATAGAGGGACTGAAGCAGGCAATGGAGGCATTAAAAGCCTCGGGTTGCCGCACGATTTATGTGAATGGTAGCTTTGTCACAGACAAGCTAAACCCAGGAGATTTTGATGCCTGTTGGGATTCTGCAACTGTTGATTTTCGACTTTTGAGAATGATTGCCCCCACGTTACTCGATATGAACGACAAACGGAGGGGGCAAAAAACTCAATATGGGGGAGAGTTTTTTCAATCAGACTGGATAGTAGATGAGGCGGGTAAAACTGCTTTAGACTTATTTCAAACCGATAAACAGCAACAGCGTAAAGGAATTATTGCGATAGATTTACAGAGGTGGGAACCATGATTTTGAATGATTTTGAGTACCATAATACTCTCGAACGGATAGCAGGGTTTAAAGGTGCTTTGGCAGTCTTGAATGCACCGGATAATGAATTGAAGAAAACTGATGCGATGCGCTGGCAATTAAATGTAGATGGGGTGCAAAGTTTATTAGAAGATTTTTCGGAACAGGTGAAGGAGTATGAAAGTCTCCAAAATCATCAGCCGACGCAGCCTTTGATGTTAAATTGTGATGATATTCTGCATTTACCTCGGATTTTGATTAAAGCACGGATTGCCGCTCATCTTTCACCTCAAGAATTGGCGGATAGGGTGGGAATGACGCCCGGGCAAATTCAAGAGTTTGAAAAGCAGGATTATCAAACGGCTACTTTTGCTGAAATCCTCCAAGTGTTTTGTGCTTTAGAGGTGCAGTTAAAACAAGGTGAGTTTTTGGTTGGGGTGGAGAAAATTGGGCCAGTACATCCGGAAATTCGGGCTTTTAATTACGGATTTTAACCACTGATTTCACGGATTTTCACTGAGGAAGATTTCGCGGAGGATGGGGGATTTTAGCCCGCGCAGGCCTGTGCTGAGCACCGTCGAAGTGCCTGCTTTGTTTGTGTAGCCCCACCCTTTAGGGTGCGGGTGGGAACACACTACTTTTTGGCGGCAGCTTTGGATTGTTTTGCGGCTTTTTTGGAGGCTTTTTCTGCGGCTATTTTGGATTGGTGTTTTTGTTCTTTTTCTTCGGCTATTTTATCGAGGTAGTAGTGATAGTCGCCGAGGTAGGGTCGGAATTCGCCGTCGCGGATTTCGACTATTTTGTTGGCGACTTTGGAGATGAAATAACGGTCGTGGGAGACGATGATGACGGTGCCATCGTAGTTTTGCAGGGCTTCTTCTAGCATCTCCTTGGCAGGAATGTCTAGATGGTTTGTGGGTTCGTCTAAAAGCAGGAGGTTTGCGGGACGCAAGAGCATTTTAGCTAAGGCGAGACGGGCTTTTTCTCCTCCACTGAGGGCTTCTACGGGTTTGAATACGGTGTCTCCACTGAAGAGAAATCGTCCTAGTAAGGTGCGAACTTCTTCGTTTTTCCACTCGGGTACTTCGTCATGAATGGTGTCCATGACGCTTTTGGTGAGTTCTAAGGCTTCGGCTTGATTTTGTTCAAAATAGCCGGGAATGACGTTATGTTGTCCGAGTTGGATGCTGCCTTCGTTGGCTTTTTCCATTCCCATAATCATTCGCAGTATGGTGGATTTGCCGCAACCGTTGGGTCCTAAGAAGGCGATACGATCGCCCCGTTCGACAAACAAATCACTGCCTAAAAATAGGATTTTGTCGTCGTAAGTATGGACTAAGTTTTTGATGTCTACGACTTCTCGTCCACTGCGGGGGGCTGGGGGAAATTGGAAGCGCAGGGTTTTTAAAGTGCCTTCGGGGGCTTCGATGCGTTCGATTTTGTCGAGTTGTTTTTCCCGGCTTTTGGCTTGGGTACTGCGGGTGGCACTGGCACGGAAGCGCTCAACGAAGACTTGCTGTTTTTCTAGTTCTTTCTGTTGGCGTTCGTAGGCACTCAGTTGGGCGTCGCGGTTGAAGGCTTTTTGCTCTAAATACGAGGAATAGTTGCCGAGGTAGGTGCTGGAGACGCCCCGTTCGGTTTCGACGATTTGGGTGCAGAGGCGATCGAGAAATTCCCGGTCATGGGAGACAATCACCATTGGGGTGATTAATCCCTTGAGGTAGGTTTCCAACCACTCGATGGTTTCTAGGTCTAGGTGGTTTGTCGGTTCATCCAGCAGCAATAAGTCAGGACTTTGTAACAAGATTTTGCCTAAGCTCATCCGCATCTGCCAGCCGCCGCTAAAGGCGCTGACGAGGCGATCGCCATCTTCGGGGAGGAATCCCATTTCGGGCAGGATTTTCTCGATTTGCGCTTCTAGAGTATAACCATCTAAGGCTTCAAATTTGCGGTGCAGTTTGTCGAGTTTGTGAATGAGTTTGTCCAGTTCTGTCTCGGAAGCGGTTTGCATGGCGTGTTGGACGTCCAACAAGTCATGCTGAACTTGGTTTGCTTCTTTAAATACTGTCCAAAATTCTTCCCGGACGGTGCAAGTGGGGTCTACCTCGAATTCTTGGGTGAGGTAGGCGATGTGTAGATTTGTCGGACGGATAATTTCTCCGGCAGTGGGTTCGATTTCCCCGGCAACGATTTTGAGTTGGGTAGATTTTCCGGCCCCGTTGACGCCGACTAAACCAATGCGATCGCCCGGTTTGACTTCCCAGTTAATATCTTTGAGAACTTCGCCAGTCGGGTAAATTTTACTAATATGTTCGAGTCGTAGCATCAAATATCTCCAAGGCAGATGGAACAAAGGCAAGTTCAGCGACGGATCCGGAAAAACAGACGCGATCGGGGCATCTGGGGGCCGCACTATCCGTCCGGTGTTGACTGTGTTGGGTTAATCTTAACAAAAATTAACGACTAGAGATCACTGTTAGATGGGAGTTTTCATAAAGTTTGACAGGGTAGGTCCAAATCAACGGTTAAGTGTGGCTACGAAATGAACCGCAAAGTTCGCAGATGCTTAAATGTCGCCTTGGGTTTACTGATTGCGATCGCCTGGTCGATGGGTTTTATCCCCACTATTGCTACATCTGAAACTCCAGCGCCCGAAGAAATTCGTGGGGTCTGGTTGACGAATGTGGGGAGTGATGTCTTGTTTGTGCCTGGGGCGGTTCATCACGCCTTGCAGGAACTCTCTGACCTTAATTTTAATACAGTTTATCCCGTGGTTTGGAATCGAGGACAAACTTTTTATCCGAGTGTCGCCTCAAAACAGGTCACTGGGCGATCGCAGGATTGGTTACTCTCCCTGATGCGGGGCAGTACCGATGTCCTCGGGGAAATTATCGCCGATGGGCAGTCTTTGGGTTTGCGAGTGGTTCCCTGGTTTGAATATGGGTTCATGGCACCGGCAAACTCAGAATTAGTCAAGCGCCATCCAGACTGGGTAACCCGACATCAGGATAACAGCGAGAATCTCCGAGAGGAAGAATTAGCGCCAATTTTTATCGAAAATCCCTTAACGATTCAGCAGGTTTGGTTAAATCCCCTGCATCCGGAGGTTCAAAATTTTCTCCTCCGGTTAATTGTGGAAGTTGTGGCTAATTATCCCATTAATTCTATTCAATTTGATGATAATTTTGGCTTGCCGGTTGAGTTGGGATATGACCCTTACACTATCGCCCTCTATCAAGCCGAACATTGGGGAGATTCTCCCCCAACTAATCCCTATAATGCTCAATGGGTACGCTGGCGGGCTGACAAGATTAATGATTTCATGGAACGCATCTACCAAGCGGTGCAATTTGTCAATCCCGATTGTTCGATTTCCTTGGCAGCCAATTCTCAAAGTTTTGCCTATCGTCACTATTTGCAAGATTGGTTAACCTGGGTGGAATCGGGATGGATTGATGAGTTATTTTTACAGGTTTATCATGCAGAATTGAGTCGATTTGAAACAGAGTTAGATATTTCCACGGTTTGGTATGCCCGGAATTTAACTCGGGTGGGAGTGGGGATTTTAACGGGAACTATGAAACGCCCGATTTCTTTTGCAGAGATAGAAGATCGGGTTAAAGTTGCGCGCGATCGCCAATTTGCTGGATTTGCCTTTTTCTATTGGGAAAGTTTGTGGGGAAAGGTGGCATCGGAATCTCCAGAACAGCGGCGCAATAGTTTTCAAGCCTTATTTTCAGAACCGGCTATTTCCCCCGTCCCCGTGCGATCGCAAACCCATAAAAGAGACAATTCTCAAATTTAAACCTCTGGGTTGCGGAAATAGTAACCCAAATCTCGTCTTTCACTCGACCTAATTTAAAATTTTTAATATTGTTATATTATGATGATAAGATTAACCCGTGGCTAATCTTAAAATCGGTTATCCTTGAGCCTGATGCGTGAACAAACTTGGATCCGATGGGCATACGGAGTAATACTAGGTGTACTAATTTCCTGGTTTCTATTTCCTTCCTTGTCCTTAGAAGCAACTAAACCCCAAACTCCTGCCTCCACAGAAATTAGAGGCGTGTGGTTAACCAATGTTGCCAGTGGCGTACTCTTTACCCCCTGGGGAGTGCATCTGGCAATGTACCAACTTGCCGAACAAAATTTTAATACCATTTACCCAGTCGTCTGGAATCGAGGCAACACCTTTTATGAAAGTGCCGTTGCTAAACGAGAAACCGGAAGGTCTCAAGCACCCTTCTTGCGCCTGTTTCATTTAGGTGCAGATGTCCTGGATGAACTCATTAAATTAGGCGATCGCCATGAAATCCGAGTCATTCCTTGGTTTGAATATGGATTCATGACCCCCCGCAACTCCAACTTAGCTAAATTGCACCCCCAATGGTTAAGTGAAACCCAACAAGGTCAAAAAACTCAAACCGAAATTCCCGATGAACTCAATCCCGCTGATATCCCCAACCCTCCCGCTTCCAAAGAAAACTGGCAACAATTTCTCGTCCCTGAAAATGTTTGGCTAAACCCCTTACATCCTGATGTCCAAGACTTCATTCTTGACTTAATTGTAGAATTAGTCAGCCACTACAATATCGATGGCATCCAACTCGATGACCATTTCGGAATGCCTGTCGAATCTGGCTATGACGGTTTTACCGTCAAACTTTATCACCAAGAACATCAAGGTTCACCTCCCCCAGATAACCCCTTTGATGCCGACTGGATGCGCTGGCGTGCAGATAAAATCTCCACCTTTATGGAAACCCTTTATAAAGCCATTAAATCCGTCAATCCCGATTGCATTGTCTCCCTCTCTCCCAACTCCCAAGACTTTGCCTATCGTAAATATCTCCAAGATTGGGGAACCTGGGTAGAACGCGGTTGGGTGGATGAACTGCTAGTTCAGGTCTATCGCAATGATTTAAACGTCTTTAAAACCGAGTTAGCCCAACCGGCAATCCAGACAGCGCAACAGAAGATTCCCGTCGGCATCGGCATCCTCACCGGCACCCTAGTCCGGTCAGTCCCCATCCAACAAATCCAGGAACAGGTCCAAGTTGTGCGCGATCGCCGCCTAAATGGGGTATCCTTTTTCTATATGGGAAACCCTCTGGAGCTATCTCACCCCAGAGTCACCCCCAGAACGTCGCAAAGCATTCCGGGACCTCTTTTCTCAACCCACTCCCTAGGCGTTCCCGGTCTCCATTCATGTCGTCCAATCTCCCTATCCTTCAACAGCTTAACCGTCCTCTGACTCCTCAGATTTCTATCCGGTTTGGATGGATTTTTTGGGTTCAATGGGTGTTAGCCACAGGGCTAGGTTTTTTGCTCAGTTTGCTGTTTGTAGAAATAGGCGTCAGACCCCATATCGGAACCCTTTCCGGGGCATTCGGCAGCAGTTTCATTGCGATCGCCCAATGGTTCGTCCTTCGGCAACGCCTCTCCCAAATTTCCTGGTGGATTATTGCCACCATCGCCGCTTGGGTCCTGATTGGCAGTAGCAGTCTCGGTGCATTAGGCTGGATTGCACCCCGTACCGAACTCATTACCATCCGCCTCCTCTATGGCTTCATCGATGGAACAATCGTCGGCATTGTCCAAGGCTTAGGACAATGGTTTGTCCTGAATCGCTACTTCCCCAACGCCGCCTGGTGGTTACCCATCTCCTCCCTCAGTTGGGCACTCGCCTTACCCTCCGGATGGGCAGTTGGCGGCATCCTCCGTTCTATCACCGGCCTATTTTTTGCCGAAGTCATCGGTTTAACCGTCACCTGGCTGGCGATCGCCGCCCTCTCCGGTTTTGGTTTCCTCCGCCTCCTCCATCACAATGGCATTCAATAGAAGCAACAACCTCCCCATAACAACCCCAGTCGTTCTCTTATCTATGTTCGTAGTAACGACTTCAGTCGTTCTCCCCTCTTAGTTCGTAGTAACGACTTCAGTCGTTTCCTCAAACCTCAATCCCACCCGCAAAAACAAACCCTTAGACAGTCAAAGCAGAAATCCCACATCCTCACCCTTGATATTATTGTCAATCTGCAATATCCCCATCCTCCTCACCCCAGAAAAAGTTAATCCCCCTACCCTTGATATTGTTGTTAACATACAATCGCAAATCTCAAAGTCGTAATATATCGACCAAATAACTGGGTTGACTTCAAAAACCCGTCCATTTTTCAGTCTTGATATTGTTGTTAACATACAATCGCAAATCTCAAAGTCGTAATATATCGGCCAAATAACTGGGTTGACTTCAAAAACCCGTCCATTTTTCAGTCTTAATATTGTTGTTAACATACAATCGCAAATCTCAAAGTCGTAACTAATTGCCGCCCCAAAATCCTCCAATATATAAACAAAACAAGGTAAAAACTTGGCTTATCATTAAACATTCAAATAGAAAAAACTAAATTCCCCTAAAAATTGCCAAAATTCATCCACGCAGTGACAAGGGTTGTAGGCTATAATTAGGGAGGAACCCAAGGGCTTACTGTGTCTAATTTCAGGAAGACACATCTCGCAACAGCCGAAACCCTAGAAACCTCGTTATCCGATCGCCTCCACACGCAAAAATTCCACTCCCTGCCATCACCCTTCTTGCACAAGTTTTTCCAGCACTCCAAATCGCCCTATTGACAAAACCGCTGAACTATGATATGTGCAACCCTATCAAGATAGTGACGGTCCTTTCCAGGGAAGAGATAACCCTCTAAAATAGAGGAGATTGGCGCATAGTCGCGATCGCCCGAGTCGAGACTTGTTGTTTGAGGGGAAACTGTGTTTTTTAGCATCATTATTCCAACCTATAATCGCCGACCGATTTTAGAGAAATGCCTCCGAGCATTAGAAGGGCAAAAACTCAGCAGAGACAGTCAAATTAGCGGCTATGAAGTCATCGTCATCGATGATGGTTCCACCGATGGAACCTTAGAATGGTTAGCCGAAAATCGGGAAGACTTTCCCCATGTGCGGTGGATGGAACAAGTGCATCAAGGACCGGCAACAGCCAGAAACCGAGGGATAGAAACAGCCCAAGGGGAGATAATTATTTTCATCGATAGCGATTTAGTAGTAACCGAGAATTTCATCCAAGCTCATCGGGATGGGTTGAGGGAGGGAGAGGAAAAAATAGGAAGCGATCGCCTGTTTACTTATGGTCATGTAATTAATACCTGTAACTTCGAGAATCCTACGGCAGAACCCTATAAAATCACTGATTTTTCGGCAGCTTATTTTGCCACAGGTAACGTGGCGATCGCCCGAAAATGGTTGGAAAAAGTGGGAGGATTTGACCCTTCCTTTTCCCTGTATGGGTGGGAAGACTTAGAATTGGGAGTGCGACTGAAAAAATTAGACTTAAAATTGATAAAATGTCCCCAAGCTGCGGGATATCATTGGCATCCGCCCTTTACTTTAGATGATTTGCCTCGGGCGATTAACCGAGAAATTGAACGAGGAAAAATGGGAGTAGTTTTTTACAAAAAACATCCGACTTTGGAAGTACGGATGATGATTCAGATGACTGTATTGCATCGAGTCTTATGGGGAATCCTGTCTCTGGGAGGGACATTGAACGAACGGACAATGGCAGGATTTTTACAATGGTTGATAGACCAAGGAAAATCACAGTTTGCCTTAGAAGTGGCCCGAATTTTCTTGAATTGGTACAATGTCAAAGCAGTTTATGCGGCAGCGAATGGAGAGGGGAAAGGTAAGGGATGAAGAGGCGATCGGCTCTTTCATATTACCGGGATTATTGTGTTGCCTCATCATAGATATAGCAGTTTCTTTATCAGTGGTGGAATGCCCTCACCCCCAACCCCTCTCCCAAAGGGGGAGAGGGGAGCTTAAGATGTCATAAATTATTTAGGATTGCTATAGAAAAGCCGATAAAATCTAGGATAAATAACAGAACAAATAGACTCTACGGTGACAGATATAACCAGTCTTGCAGCAGTTTGACACCTCACCCCCGTCCCCTCTCCCAAAGGGGTCGAAGGGGGTTGGGGGCCGCCGACGTCCATTCGCAAAATCATTTAGAACCGCTATAGAAGGAGAGCAACCGAGGGAGCTCCAGACTGAGTGGGGGCCTCTAAGCCGTGAAACCCCGGAGCAGTAAGGGGCAGGAATAGGGAGACCGAGGCGGAATAGGTCCCAGAGACAGATTCAGGGTGAAGGATAAAAATAAAAGCGTTAGAAGTAATGCAATCGTGTTATTCTAGTAAAGTTGTCTAATCTCGCACATCCGGGGTTTCGGGTGTTTCTAAGGCGCGATCGCGACCTAGAAATCCGCTCGGATGGAAGATTAACCCGAATCAGGAGAAAAAAATGGGAGTAGTTTCGCTGGCTCAACTGTTAGAGTCAGGGGTTCACTTTGGGCATCAGACCCGACGCTGGAACCCCAAAATGTCGCCGTATATCTTTACCGAACGCAACGGCGTTCACATCATTGACCTAGTGCAGACAGCACAGTTAATGGAAGAAGCCTACGACTATATGAGATCAGCCTCAGAGCGTGGGGAAAAAGTCTTATTTGTCGGAACCAAGCGCCAAGCGGCTGGAATTATTGCGCAAGAAGCCTCGCGCTGTGGGGCTTACTACGTCAACCAACGGTGGTTGGGTGGAATGCTGACCAATTGGACGACCATCAAAACCCGCGCCGATCGCCTCAAAGAACTAGAACGGATGGAAGACACCGGCGCAATGGATCGGCGTCCAAAAAAAGAAGCATCCATGTTGCGGCGAGAACTGAGCAAGCTGCAAAAATATCTAGGCGGCATCAAAAACATGAGAAAGATCCCCGACATCGTAGTGATCGTGGATCAACGCCGAGAATATAACGCAGTCCAGGAATGTCAGAAACTAGATATTCCCATCGTGTCCCTGTTGGATACCAACTGCGACCCCGATTTTAC
>NZ_JAFLQW010000127.1 GCF_017313335.1 Phormidium pseudopriestleyi FRX01
CCCTCCCCTTGCCAAGGGGAGGGGACCGTTCGTGTTCTTAATTGTGAGGCAAATCCCCCGCCTATAGCGTGGAAGGAATTAGGAGGCAGAGCCTCCAAAAGAGCATGACTCGGCTTCAGCCAAGTCACGAGGGGGAGGGGGGAATTTGTTATTTATAAGGATTTAAGCATCCAGACGGAATGACTTTGATAGCCTAATTTTTGATAGAGATTTAAGGCGGGGGGATTATTTAGGAAAACTTGTAAACCCATCTGCCGATCGCCTCTGTCCCGCGCCCAATTTTCAGCATATTCCATTAATGCTGAACCCAATCCTCGGCGGCGGTGTTCTGGTGCGACATAGAGCACAAAAATATGAGCATGACGATCGCCTTTAATCTGATCCACCGCATTTCCTAACCACAAACAACCCACTGGTTGAGAATTATCCGGCAATTCCACCCACCATAATGGCGTTTCCTGGGCAAAATATTGGTCAACGGTTTGAGCTAAATGGGAAAAATCATGGTCTGGGTAAAGTTCCTGATAGGTTAACTTCAAGAACTTTACCAATAAATAGCGATCGCGGGATGAACCCACCCGCAGATGATATCCCGGAATCAGTTCAAGCGTTGCCGGTTTGATGAGCAAATTCCTCTAACTATCTTGATTGAAAAACAGTGTATCTTCGGGTAACCCCTTAATCAAACGGGACAGTGAGGGAGGAAGTTCGGCAACGTTGGGAGAGGGAACGCTAGAGAGGCGATCGGCGGGTTGCACTTGTTCTTCAATAGGTGCAGGGGCCATCATATCGGCGGGTAAAAAAATCCGCGCACTGACGGCGACTAATGCGACTAAAAAGACGAGGAAAATAAAGAAGGGAAGAATTTGCGATCGGATTATTGACATCATTGCGTTAGAAAGTAGGACGGTGGAACGGGGGGAATATTATGGACCGATTTGCACCCTTTTTAACTCAGGGGTGACTGTAATGATTATCTCACGATTTGCTCGGGGATGGCAGACAAAGGGTGGGGGAGGAATCCTCACCCTTTGTTGGGGACTAATCGCGATCGCTTCCGGGTCGAGGCATCAGTAAGGCATTAGACTTATTCAGTTGTCGCAACCATGTCCATCCGCCAACCCCCACAATTAGGGAAATCCAACCGATCGCCGGTTGTAAGAGTAAGAACCCGCCAGTGGTTAATAAAAACCCAAACAGCAGTAAAATCCCTGCCGCCACTCGCTGCAAATCCAGACTCAAATTCTGGGCAGGTTCTAATCCGGTACTGGCTCGTTGCTTTGTCCAACCGGGTCCACCGGGACGAACCCGCCGGTAGAACTCATCCAGGGTTGCTTCCGTTTCCGGTTTCGTTGCCAATAACGCAATCACCCACAAGATGGTAACGCTGACAGTAATGAACATCAGGCGTAACCCGAAGTCTTCAATCATGAAGTCCGGGACCAAACTGGTGACGGAACCAATGACAAAACTGCCGATAATGGCGGTGAGTTCAGCAGCAGCATTCACACGCCACCAGAACCATCGCAAAATTAAGACCAATCCTGAACCGGTGCCGATCGCAATCACGAGACGAAATACGGTGGCAACGTCAGAGGCAAAAAAGGCGGCGATCGCGCCAATTACTGTGACCAAAACCGAGGATAACCGTCCTATGAACACCAGTTCGGTTTGAGTGGCAGAGGGTTTGACAAACCGCAAATACAGGTCATTGGTGATAAACGAAGCCCCCCAGTTAATAGAGGTAGACACCGTACTCATAAAGGCAGCAATTAACGATGCTACCACCAATCCCAGCAATGCCGGTGGCAGGAAGTCTAGCATCAGTTTCGGATAGCCTAATTCTTTATCCTGTAAATCGGGATACAGCACGAGGGCCGCTAATGCCACTAAAATCCAAGGCCAAGTCCGAATCACATAGTGCATGATATTGAACAACCATGCGGCTTTTTCCGCCTCAGTTTCGTTTTTCGCTGCCGCAAAGCGTTGAACAAATTCCCCGCCTCCATCACTCCGTCGCCAGGACCACCATTGAATCGCAATATAGCCCAGAAAGGTACTGGCGGTAATCCCTGCGGTTTGGCTGAATTGAATGAAGGCATTGCCTTCCCCACCAAAGGTTAGGGGTAACAGGGATAAAATATCTTTGTCAGAAACGAGAGGGACTTGTCGGACCAATTCGTGAATGCCACCGACACTACCTACGGCAAAAAATGCGACCAGAATGGCCCCAAATAAGGCGAGGAAAAATTGGAAGAAGTCGGTGGCAACGACCCCCCATAATCCCGCTAATCCGGCGTAGATTAACACAAAGATGCTGACACCAATGACGCTGATCAGTTTGAGGGTATTTTCTCCGGCATCGATGCCAATATTTTGCCAAATTCCCAAGGCATCGACGACTTTCACCATTGCCAGCATGGCATAGCCGATGCCAATGCAGTTCATGGGAATGGCAAAGATAAAGGCTTTGACACCGCGCAAAACTGCTGCCATATTGCCGCCATAGCGGACTTCCGTGAGTTCGGCATCGGTGATGACTTCCGATCGCCGCCACATCCGGGCAAAGATGTACACCATGATGATGTGGGAGATGCCAAAGGTCCACCATTCCCAGTTTCCCGCAATACCTCGGTTGCCGACGACGCCGGTAATGTAGAGAGGGGTATCAATGGAGAAGGTGGTAGCAGCCATACTGGTTCCGGCTAACCACCAAGGCAGCGATCGCCCGGATACGAAGAATTCTGCTAGATTCTTAGAGCCTTTTCGGGAGAGATATAACCCCACTCCCATTGTGGCAACCAAATAAACCAATACAATTAACCAGTCAATTAGTGTCATTCTTTACTTATCAAAACCTAATCGCCAATCTTAACGCGGCCCGTACCCCCAAGAGAAAAGGGCGATCGCATTCCTTACCTGAATCAATCTGGTTATTTCTTAGCCCGCAACGGCGGGCTTAGTCCCTATAGCGGCACCTTTTAGGGTGTCGGGTTGTTTCCCGCCCTAAATTGCCCCGAGTACGCTTGCCAGCAGTGCTTTTTGGGCGTGCATTCGATTTTCAGCTTGATCCCAAACTCGGGATGCTGTCCCTTCGATCGCCCCATCGGTAATTTCTTCCCCGCGATGAGCTGGTAAGCAGTGCAAAATAATAGCACTTCCATCGGCATGATTAAACAGTTCCTCATTCACCTGATAAGGCTGAAATAGCGGAATTCGGGTTCTGGCTTCTTCCTCTTGTCCCATACTTGCCCAAACGTCGGTATAGAGCACTTGTGCACCTTTCACCGCTTGGATTGGGTCCTGGGTGATTAAGATTTCACTTTTCCCTTGGGCGATTTTCTTGGCTTGTTCGACAATCTCAGGGTCGGGTTCAAATTGTGCCGGGGTGGCAATGCGAATATTCATTCCCACCATCGCGCAGGCAAGGAGGAGAGAATGGACGACATTATTGCCATCGCCGAGATAGGTGAGGGTGACATCTTCGAGTTGTCCAAAACATTCACCCACGGTCATGATATCAGCTAGGGCTTGACAGGGATGTTCGCGATCGCTTAAGGCATTAATCACCGGCATTTCGGCATAGTTAGCAAAGGTTTCGAGGTCCGCCTGGTCAAAGGTCCGAATCGCCACCACATCCAAATATCGGTCTAATACTCGCGCCGTATCGGGTAAAGGTTCCCCTCGACTCACCTGGGTGACATTGGGATTAAGGTCAATCACTTGACCCCCGAGTTGGTACATTGCCACGGTAAAGCTAACCCGAGTCCGGGTTGAGGCTTTGGAAAACAGCAACCCCAACACTTTTTCACATCGGGGGGTGAGGGTTCCGGCTTTCATCTGCGTGGCGAGATCCAGCAGTTGATGCAGTTCTTCAACGCACAGATCGGCAACGCTGAGTAGATCTCGTCCTGTTAATGCCGCCATAGTTCTCCTGATTGTTTCGTTCTCTATAGGGTTGGGCTTTGGGTTGTTGTCTGAGGGATTGACACCCCAGCACCATCACCTCATTGCTTGTCCTAAAACAGTACCAGATTCATGCCCTGGCGATCGCTACTCTTTCTCCCAGACGGTTGAAAATTGATGACATTTTGTCGATTTTCCTGGGATAGAGTGCCGGTTGCCAATTCTTGGGGAAGGAATTTCAGGCTAGGGGGAGAAAGGAATTAGAATTTGATAGAATTCAAGTGCGATCGCTTCTTGTTTTCAGGTCAAGTATGGAGGTACGATAGAGGAGACGATTATCCAAGGTAGACTTTCGGGTTGTGAGAACGGATACAATTTTTTATCAACTGTTTCAGACTTTCCCCAGTCTAGTATTTGAACTGATGGGGGAACCCAGGGAAAAAGCTCAAGGATACGAGTTTACCTCTCGCGAAATCAAAGAATTAGCTCGTCGCTTTGATGGGATTTTGTTACCCCCAGAGGGAGACAATGACAGATTTATTTATTTTTTGGAGGTTCAGTTTCAAAAGAAAGACTATTTTTATTGGAGATTTCTAGCCGAAATTTTCGTGTATTTGGGTCAATATCAACCCATACAAGAGTTTCAAGCTGTTGCCATCTTTTCATCCCGCAGTTGCGATCCCGGGGTTCCCCGCCAATATCAGCGTTTTTTAGGCGGCGATCGCCCGGAAGAGACCCCACTGTTGGTCCGAGTTTATCTGGATGAACTAGAGGACCCTCCGACTCCCTCGTTGGGATTGGGAATGGTTACCTTAGTGGTTGAGGAACGCCAAACTGCGATCGACAAAGCAAAGCAATTATTCCAAGAAGCACGAAGGCAACTTATCGATGAAGGTCTCAAACAAAAAGTTGTAGGATTGATAGAGACCATCATGGTCTATAAATTACCGGATTTAACACGCCAGGAGATAGAAGCCATGTTTGGATTACAAGAGCTAAAACAGACGCGGTATTTTCAAGAAGTCGCAGCGGAAGCGGAAGCGAAAGGCAAGCTCGAAGGCAAGCTCGAAGGTAAGCTCGAA
>NZ_JAFLQW010000330.1 GCF_017313335.1 Phormidium pseudopriestleyi FRX01
CGATCGCCCCTGGGGCGTCAAAAATCTGCTGTGCAACTCCCTACTATCAGCAAAGGAATCCCGAGATGAACCTCCTAGAACTAGAACGAGAAACCACCAAAATGACTCGGGTGATCATGACCCGACATATCGCGATCGGGAAAGATCCGATCGCTGATATGCGTACCCGGATGACCCTAGAATAGTTATCCGGGGTGATGATTGTCAGTATCGAACGGTTGCTCTGGTTGGACTGGGACTCAGTAGTTTGGGCGATCGCCCATCTGATTCCCGCCGATATCATGACTCAAATCCAAAGCAATCTCCGGTTCAACCTCTATCAACGCTTAATTCACAAAGGCTTAATTCCCGGAGTGGATTTCAGCATTGATGGTAACGGCAATCTGCGCTTGAATGCCAAAGCCCAAAAATCTGTGGCCTAAAAAGCCTGAACCCACCGCCTTTCTTCTGCCTCCCAGTTGAATAGCGCCAACTTAGCAAGAAAAAATAAAGAATCGGTAAAGAAAAATTGCCGATTCAACGCGGGCAATTTTTCTCTACCCCGGCGCGGGTGTGAACCCATTCCCCACATCCCCCCTCTAATTCTCACTCACCACAAACGGGGTATAAGTTCCGCCCAATGCTTCTACCACAGCACGAGTATTCGAGACCATCATCTTAATATAAGAATCTCCCTCGCTACCGGGCGCACCAATGGAATCGGAATAGAGTTTCTGCGGGGCTAACTTCACCTGGGCTTCCTCTGCTACAGTCCGGATCAGTTGCGGATTAATCGTAGTTTCCGCAAAAATAGCCGGAACCTGTATTCGTTTAATTTCTTCCACCAACCGCGTCACAGTTTGGGCGCTGGGTTGTTCCTCCGTACTGATGCCGATTAACGTGCCAGCAATCTCTAACCCATAGCCTTGAGCATAGTATTGGAAGGCATCATGGGTGGTGACTAAGCCACGGTTTTCCGGGGGAATTGTGGCAATTTGCGCCGCAATCCAGCGGTGGAGTTGTTCCAAGGTGGCGGTATAGTTTGCGGCATTTTCCCCGATTGCTGCGGCATTTTCTGGGGAGAGTTCGCTTAAGGCATCCCGAATCGCGTTTACCATTGCGATCGCATTCATGACATTCCCCCAAACATGAGGATCCGGTGCTATAGCGGCATCCTTCTCCATCTGCAACGGCGGGACCACTTCCCCCACTGCTACTTTCTTGGCATTCACTCCCGCAGCATTCATCAAATTAATCAGTCCCGGTTCTAGGTTATAGCCGTTATAGAGAATCAAATCCGCATTCTCCAAGGCAATGGAATCGGCGGGGACGGGTTCATAAACATGGGGATCGACTCCAGGGGTCAAAATGCTCGTGAGTTGCATATCTTCCGTCGCAATGGACTCGGTTAAGTCGGCGATAATGTTACTGGTAGAGACCACTTGAGGCTGATTCCCCGAACTCTCCACCGCCCGATTCACCCCAGGGTTAGTACAGCTACTCAGCCAGAACCCCAAAATCAGTCCAGTGGCCAGTTTCAATCGGGATTGTTTTCTCGGATAGTCAGCGATCGCTCTCATTTTTTTAGCTTTTTTCATTTTTCTTTCATATTTATCTCATATTTGATTCACATTTACACTATGCTGGAATTACAAGCTAAATTTTAAAACCCGATATGAAAAGACCTAACCCATTCAACGCGGACAGTTCCTGGACAAATCAGCCTCAAACTTCGTCAGATCAAGCCATCGGTGTCAGTCATCTGGGGGTCAATTATCGCCAGGTCCAGGCCCTCACCGATGTCAACGCGGTGATTAACAGTGGACGCCTCACTGGGATTATTGGACCCAATGGCGCGGGCAAAAGTACCTTAATCAAAGCCATGTTAGGTTTAATCCCCATCCTCAGGGGTAGGGTCTTCTATGACGGGAAACCCCTGATGGAACAACGCGATCGCATCGCTTATGTCCCTCAGCGATCGCTAATTGACTGGACCTATCCCGCCACCGTCTGGGATGTAGTGATGATGGGACGCGCCAAGAAAACCGGCTGGTTTCGGCGCTATAGTACCGTCAGTCGTCAGATTGCCTCTGATGCCTTAGCGCGAGTCGGCATGAGTGACTACCGCCACCGCAAAATTGGGGATTTATCCGGGGGACAACAGCAGCGCGTGTTTTTAGCGCGATCGCTCGCCCAACAAGCAGAAATTTTCTGTTTCGATGAGCCATTTGTCGGCATCGACCAAAAAACCGAAGCAGTCCTCTTTGAGATTTTTCACGAACTCGCCGAAGCAGGAAACATTGTGATTGTGGTGAATCATGACCTCGGGGAATCGATTACCCATTTTGATGATTTAATCCTCTTAAATCGGGAATTAATTGCCTGTGGTGGCCGACAACAAGTGCTGCGATCAGAGAATATGTATCGCGCCTATCAAGGACAGGTTCAATTTTTTAGCGATCGGGCTGCGTAAAGAACCTAACCCCCCCCCGGCCCCCCTTCCCTACGAGGGAAGGGGGGAGGAAGAGAACCTAACCCCCCCGGCCCTTACAAGAGTAGATTTTTTACGTTTCCGGTCCCCGGACCTTAGCAAGGGGAGGGTTAGGGTGGGGTCTTCTTGACGTGGCAAAGCCACGTCAAGAAGAAAGAGGTTGGCACCCGGCTTCATACAGGCGCTTAAACCCGAAAGAGTGCGTAACTCAGGCGATCGCCACGTCAGGAGAACCCCACCCTAACCCGGACCTTAGCAAGGGGAGGGGACCGGAGGAGCACTTCAGAGTAAGGCAAATCACCATAAACGTAAAAACCCTACTCTTGTAAGGGGGGGGAGAGGTCCATTTTTTCCCAGTCACCCTCTACATTCTGTATAACTTACCCTGCCATGTTAGACGGATTAATTGAACCTCTCCAATATAGTTTTATGCAGCGATCGCTCATCGTAGCGATTTTAGTGGGCTTGATTTGTGCCGTGGTTGGCAGTTATTTAATGGTCCAACGTCTTGCCTTATTAGGAGATGCGATCGGGCATTCGGTCCTCCCCGGATTGGCGATCGCATACGCGATTGGGGCGAATATTTTTGTGGGGGCCTTTCTTGCTGGGGTCTTAAGTACCGTGGTAATCGCCTGGATTAGAACGCGATCGCCCATCAAAGAAGATGCCGCAATGGGAATTGTTTTATCCTCCTTTTTTGCCCTGGGCATTACCTTAATTACCCTGATTCAAAAAGACCAAAAAATTGACCTCAATCATTTTTTATTCGGCAACATTCTTGCCGTCACTACAGAAGATGTAAACACCACCGCGCTGATTGCTATTTTAACCCTCGCGGTGGTTTTTTTACTGTACAAAGAACTCTTGTTTTACACCTTTGACCCCTTGGGCGCTCAAGCAGCGGGACTTCCCGTGAATTTGCTCAATTTTGGGTTAATGGTCTTAATTGCCCTGACTGTCGTCGCCAGTATGAAAGCGGTGGGGGTAGTGCTGGTTTTGTCCCTGCTGATTGCCCCCGGTGCCACGGCCTATTTATTAGTTCCTCGCCTGCATCAGGTGATGATTGTCGGCGCGCTAATTGGCATTGTTTCAAGTGTCTCGGGAATGTATTTGAGTTTTTATCAAAATATCCCATCTGGACCAGCGATTGTGTTAGTGGTTTCGGGGTTTTTCCTGTTAGCCTTGCTGTTGAGTCCGAGTCATGGAATTTTGACTAATCCTCGGGCAAAAGGGGAGACTTCTCCATTTTGGCAGGAACTCAAAGAATTGTTTCGCTAGAGGAAACTATCCGGGTTGGGGGTTATGGTTCTAAGTCTTGTAAAATTTGATTGATTTGTTGGACTGCTCTGAAGTTATTGCGGATTTTGTATAAGTCTCGGGCGGTTTTTAAGGAGGCAATGGCTTCGGAAAATTGATTTTGATTTAAGAAGGCAATGGCTAAATTAAAATGGCTATCGGGTTCGTTGGGATAGCGGGCGATCGCCTCGGTCAAAACGTTAGTCGCTTCCGCGATTCTCCCCAACGAACCCAAGGCACTGCCGAGATTATTGTAGTATTCCACATTGCTAGAATTCAGGGTGATCGCTTGCTCAAAGGCACTTATGGCTGCTGAGAAATTTCCCATTTGGGCATAAGTAATCCCTAGGTTATTGTATGCTGTATCATAAGAGGGATAGAGGGCGATCGCTTGTTCAAATGCTGCCACCGCTTCGATGAATTTTCCCTGACTAGCCAAATCATATCCCTGGTTATTGTAAGCTTCTGCCTGTTTTAAATCGGCTGGAAAATTGCTCTGACTCACGGGAGCCTCAGTGGCACGGGAGACGCTGGGCATCGCAGTTACAATGACGAAACCCGCTAGTCCAAAGGCGAGAAAATGTCGAATCATGATTGATTAATTTTTTCTAATCTTGTGTAGATGATGACTGAACCAGCACTCAGCATTTAAGGGAGTGCCTAGTCTGATGGCTAAATCAAGCCTTTCTCTAATTTCTTCACCGGGGAGGGCTACCATTGCGGGGACAAATTGCGGTAACATTACAAAAGTTAACATTTTGCAGAGAAAAAACCCAGGACTAGGGATTATGAGCGTACAAATCGGAGATACCGCACCAGATTTTAATTTGCCATCTCAAACCGGAGAAACCGTCAAAATCAGCGATTTTCGAGGGAAATCTAGTGTCGTACTCTATTTTTATCCAAAAGATGACACTCCCGGATGCACGAAGGAATCTTGCGCCTTTCGGGATAGTTATGAACAGTTCAAACAAGCGGGGGCGGAGGTGATCGGGGTCAGCAGCGATTCAGCAGATTCTCACAAAAAATTCGCCAGTAAATACAGTCTGCCCTTTACCCTATTAAGCGATCGCGATAAAGCCCTTCGCAAGCTTTATGGGGTCCCCTCAGCCTTGGGACTCCTCCCGGGTCGCGTCACTTATGTGATTGATAAAGAGGGCGTTGTCCGCCATATCTTTAATTCCATGATGAATTTTGAGGGTCATGTTGAGGAATCTCTCAAAACTCTCAAAGAAATTTAACCTAGATAACGCAACTTTGGGGAGGTCACCTGAAAGTAGGGGCAGTACATGAATTTCCCCTACTCTGTTTAGGGGATATCAAATTTTAATTGATGAGTTTAGCTCGTTTTCGCGGCGAGACTGACTCATTACCTAAATGTAGGGTCGATTCGCGAATCGACCCTACATTTACGGTTTAATATTAAATATTGCGGAAGTTTTGCCCTGCAATTAGTCTAAGATTATACTTTGCTTAATTATAACACAAAATTAAAATTCTGTCACCTATCCAAAAGAAGGATTTTTTTCAAAACTACCCCCAAAATTATTATGCCTAACTGCTGAAATAACCGGCCATATCCCAGGGAAATATCCCACTGCCGAGAGAGGGCAAACGGGCCAAGAACCTGACAAGATAGAGTTATTCCGGACCATTTTTTCTTCCTCCAGAGAATTGAAAGGAGGGAGTCCAGATAGCGACTCTTTCAATCCCCGGTTACAACCCCCAGGAGACCCTCTGAAAATTACCATGCGACAACGGATTTTAGCGAATGCAGCCATCCTTTTTTCTTTTCTAATTCCAGGTCCTGTTATGGCAGCAAACTTTAGCGAGATATATGTTTTTGGTGACAGTCTCTCCGATACAGGGCAGTTGTTTCAACAGTCCCAAGCGCAAATTCCCCCGAGTTCCTTATACTTTGAGGGGCGGTTTTCTAATGGTCCAGTGTGGGTAGAATATCTGGCCGAACAGTTAAATATTCCGTTTAATCCGGATACCAATTTTGCATTCGGGGGGGCGACAACTGGGGAAATGAATCGGAATGAAACCCCCTTGCGAGGGCTGTTGGATCAGGTGAATCGCTTCCAACAAAACCAAGATTTAGCAGACCCGAATGCCCTTTATATTGTGTGGGCGGGATCGAACGATTACCTAGGGAATCAAGAGAGTAATCCCAATCAACCTGTGTCGAATGTTTCTGAGGCGATCGCCACTCTTGCTGCAATGGGTGCACAAAATTTTCTCGTGCCGAATCTGCCGGATTTAGGGACTTTGCCGGAAACCAGAAATCGTCAGAGTTCGGTCCAGTTAAATGAATTAATTCGGCTGCATAATCAGGGATTAGCTGAGTCTCTGCAACAATTGAGTAGCCGTCTGGGTTCTGAGGTGGAAATTGTTCCATTGAATGTTAATGAAATTTATAATCGAGTGTTGGACAAACCGGCGGATTTTGGGTTTAGAAACGTCACCGAACCTTGTCTGAATCAACAAAGGGGGATAATTTGCCAAAATCCCAATGAATATCTATTTTGGGATGATATTCATCCCACCACTTTTGCCCATGAAAAACTCGGAGTCTATGCTTTTCAGCTATTAGAAAACAGCGAAGCGGCGATCGGTCCAGATGTGAGTTCGGTCAAGGAAAGATCCGGAGTTCCTACGGTGGAGAAACGGATTAAATCCCGGATGCCTGCCTATATTGGTCCGAATCCATCTCCTGAGTAAGACTCCAAGGACCAGAAACCGGGTTTCTCTCATAGATTGTTGCTAAGTAGCAGAATTGTTGTCAAGAAACCCGGTTTCTAACCCCTGAGTAAAACTCCAAGTACCACCGTCATGGGGTTAAGCTTCTCCGGCAGAATCCCGGTCTAAAAATAAGGTGGCGTGGGATTGCGATCGCAAAATGGTAGCGGGAATTTCTGGTGTAATCGGATGCGATAACATCTGCTGAACAATCTGGGTTTTGCGCCGGGAAGGTGCGAGGCAGATGATGTTTTGGGCGGCACAAAGCTGGGGAATGGTGAGGGTAAAGGCATATTTGGGCACGGATTCTAAAGTGGGAAACTGTCCTTGGTTCACCAGTTGCTGATGGGTGGCGGGGGCTAATTTTACCAGTTTAATGGGGTAGGGGTCGTTAAAATCAGCTATTCCCGGTTCGTTAAAGGCTAAGTGACCATTTTCTCCCACTCCCAAGCAGCATAAATCAATGGGTTTTTCTAACAGGAGTTGGCTATAGCGATCGCATTCTTTCAGAGGTTCGATCGCATCTCCATTGATGTAATGAAAGGCAGCAGGATGGACCTGATTTTCCACGCGATCGCGCAAGTAACTCCGAAAACTAGCGGGATGATTCGCTGCAATTCCCAGATATTCATCTAAATGAAAGAAGACAATTCTGGACCAATCCACCCGATTTAAGGCGATCGCTGCCTCCAGAAATTCGATTTGGGAATGACCCGTTGCTAGGAGTACCCGCGCCTCCCCCCGTTGGGCGATCGCCCTCTCTAAGATATCACTAGCGGCAACGGCAGCATCCAGCGCCATCTCTGCTTCGGTGGCAAACAGACGGACTGCTAATGCATCCACCGAAAAGACTTTCAGGGGAGGGGTTAAGTTGGAAGAATTCGATGGATCAGCCATAATTTTTAGGGGTAGGAGACTTGTAAACGAAACTCTCCTATTTTCACATATGGGAATGGGGAGTTTTGTACATCGTCCCTAATCCGCGAAATAAGCGATTGATGCCTTTAAGTGCCGTTTCGCGGTCCAACCCAGCGTATGAAACCCGCAGGAAACACCCGCTTTCAATCCCAAAGGTTGTACCAGGGATCGTGGCAATCCGAAACTTTTTAATGAGCAGTTTAGCCGCTTCCATTGGGGAGAGTTCGCTTTCCAGTTTGACCAAGAAGTAAAAAGCACCTTTTGCTTCCGGGACTGTACAAAATTCGGGTAAATCTGAGAAGCGTTTCAGACATAAGTCGCGCATTTCGGAGATGATGGGTAGATGTTCTAAGCAATAGTTTTTCCCGACTTCTAATGCACCTAATGCGACATACTGGGACATAACTGGGGGACAAATTAAGATAGTATCTTGGATTTTTTTAACGGAGGTAATTAGGGTTTTGGGAATGACCATATAGCCAATTCTCCACCCCGCAAATCCGTAGGCTTTGGAGAGACTAAACAGAGAAATGGTGTGAGAATGGCTATTGGGAATAGAACCCGGTGAAAAATGGGTTGCGCCATCGTAAGTAAAATATTCGTAGGCTTCATCACTGATATGATAAATGCCGCGATCGCCACAGAGTTGATTGACTTGGCGTAAGGCGGTTTCTGAATAGACGGCACCTGTGGGATTGTTGGGAGAAATGGTGACAATTGCACGGGTTTTGTCCGTAATTGCCTCAGCGATCGCATCGAGACGGAGTTGATAGTTTTCATCGGTTGCCACACAAACTGCCTGACATCCAGCAATGGCGATCGCCATTTCATGATTGAAATAATAAGGAGTTTGGATAATAATTTCATCCCCCGGAGAGGTAATCGCCAGAATCGCATTCATAAACGCCATATTTCCCCCGGCAGTGACGATGATTTGGCTGTCATCGTTGATGGGAATGCCATTTTCTGCTTGCAGTTTGGTGGCGATCGCCTCCTGTAACGCCGGAATTCCTTCCACCGCCTGATACTTATGATTATTGGGATCCGCCAAACATTCGGTAATGCGTTCAAATGCCGCAGGCGGTGGGGGATAATACACCACCCCTTGTCCTAAAGAAAGAGTCCCGGGATAAGCGCGAATCAGTTCCCCAATCTGTGGAATAATCGGGGATTGCACTCCCTCCATGCGAGAAAGTATCGGGTTCATTAGATTTATCCTCCATATCATTGTTTTCTAGCATACAAGAAATGGGGGATGAGAGGGGCGATTTTCTACCCAGGAAAGATTAAATTTTCCAGTAAGATTTTGACTCCGATGCCGATTAAAATTAGGCCCCCGAGAATCGTGACTTGCTTCTCACAAAAGTTACCCACTCGATTCCCGATATAAACCCCTGCAAAGGATAAAACAAAGGTGACAATCCCAATCACTATGGCTAATTCTACGATGGAATTTTGTAACAGGGAAATACTCAAGCCCACGGCTAAGGCATCAATACTCGTGGCAACGGCTAATCCTAATAAAATATATAAATTGCGGGGATTAGCCGCTTTTCCTTCCTCCACTCCCTCCTCTTCATAGATAGATTCATGAATCATTTTACCGCCGATAAATCCCAGAAGTAAAAAGGCAATCCAATGATCCACACTGGAAATGGCCTCGCGGATGCCCAATCCCGCAATCCACCCGATTAGAGGCATAAATAGCTGAAATCCCCCAAAAAATGTGGCAACGAGGACTGCATCTTGCACCTTGACTTTTTTCAAGGCAATTCCACTGCCGATCGCCACGGCGAAGGCATCCATTGCCAACCCTAAAGATATTAAGAGTGTCGTGATAAAGCTCACTGCTTTTCCCCAAGCAAAGGTCTAATCTAGTCATTTAATCTTATCATCTTTCAGTCAGTTTGACAAGGTTCAATATAATGAAACAAAAATGAAAAATTCGTTCAAATTTTTCCAATTTATTCGATGAATTCCGAAAAGTTTTCATTATTGAATCATTTTTGAATTTTCCAGTCACTCCCCCCTATAGACGGAGTTATTCCAATGATTATCCTCGGGTTTGAGCAATGGGGTCAGCAGATTCTGCGCCCAAGTTAGAACGAATTGTGGTAAAATTGGGGAATTCTTTAACAAAAATCTGAGTATGCGGATTCGTTCCATTCCTTATCAACCCTTGTTACTGCGATTATTGCATGGTCTGAATGCTATTTTAGTCCTGGCTGCCTTCATCACTGGGTTTTTGGTTTATGATAGCTGGGATGGGCGCTGGGGTCGGTTGGGCTTATCCGAAGCCAACCGCAACTTAATTGATATTCATGGCACATTTGGCTTTTTATTGTTCTTTGTTTTTATCGGATTTGCCATTTATAGTGTGCGAGTTGGACGAAAACGGTTAGTGGCCAAAAATTCTATTTCAAAACTCCGCAATGTCGGTCAACCGAGTTGGTGGTATGCCTTACATCGGATTGCCAATACCGTCATGTTATTAGCAGCGGGATTAGGAGTAGTTTCTGGTAAGTTTCAAGAAGAAAACTGGCTACCCCAAGGACAGATGAATCAACCGGCGTATTTCCTACATTTGACTGCATGGATATTGATAGGATTATCCCTCGCTTTCCATCTATTATTGAGTGCGAAAGTGGGCGGAATACCCCTATGGCAATCGATGATTCAAAGGGACTATCGAGCCTCGGAAAGTCCTAAAATTTGGCCCCAGAAAATTCAAAATTGGTTGCGCCATCCCCGTTGGTAACGAGACTGGGTTCTCGTCAAAAATCAGTTGATGCAGAATGGGGGGTGCTGTTTTTCTGCTGTTTCTGAACCCTTCATGACCCAGATTTCCCTTTTTTAGGGTACAATCAAACCTTGCCACTCTAAATAGAAATCAGAGAGGGTTATCATGATTAATTACATTAGCTTAATGCTAATTAACTTAGTAGCCGGTCATTTTTTGCTGGCTTACTATATTTATGAAGGATTAGATAATATCCGCCAAAAACGCTGGATTCCTGGCTTTGGAATGACTGGCGCAATCGCCTTAGTGACGGGATTACACATGATTTGGACTTGGCCGATTCGAGGCAGTTTTAATGTAGCCTTTGGAGAAATGTCCGTGTTGTTTGGAATTGTCTTTATGGGCGCGGCAGTCGCCTTAGCTGCGGATTGGGATTTAATTACAGTCACTATTTATGCCTTTTTTGCCGGTTTAGCCTCGATTGTTGTCGGGGTGCGAATTATTAATTTAGAGATGACTAGGAGACCTTGGATGTCGGGAATTGGCTTTATTATTTCCGGACTAGGTGGGGTTTTATCTACTCCATCACTTTATCTGAGAAATAACCCAACTTTGCGGATTGTCGGGGCAGTTGCGATTGCTATCGCTGGACTAATTTGGGCGATTACTGGTTATCTTTCCTATTGGGGACATCTAGCTGACTATACGGATTGGGTCCCGCCTACCATGAGATGAAAAAATTAGGGACAAGGCAGTGCTTTGTCCCCGAATATAGCGGTTCTTATGGTAGTGCGAGGACCCACCACCCCAAACCCCCTTCGACAAGCTCAGGACAGGCCTCTCCCAATGAGGGAGAGGGGCTTAAGAGACTACCTCATGACTCCACCGAACCGCCATAGATGGAATAAATTTGGACTGAATTACTGAACCGTTACCCAAAAATCGGCGGCAATAATTTCGCCATTGCGGTTAAATTCTCCCCACATTTTATAGTTTCCCGGTTCCGGAAACTGGGTCATAAATTCAATATGTCCCGGACCATCATTCGGCATTGGATGAGCATGAATGTAATCTGCTTCGGTGGGAGAATCCGATTGTTTCACAATCACTAAATGACCCAATTCTCCCAAATAAGGCTGCAAATCTGTGACCATTGTTTGAGTTTGAGCATCTTCAAGATGGAAAGCAAGGGTAATGGTTTCACCAGGAGTGATTTCCTCCGAGGGTAGCATCAACCCTACTTCTGTGTTCCCCAGGGTTTGCGATCGCGTTAAAGTCATCTCTGTCGGCAGTAATGGATTTCCCACTACCGTCGTTTTTAACGCCGAAACTCGTTGTGCATCCCCCGTAGGTTTGTAATCGGCAAATAGGGTATAATTTCCCCCACTGGGAAAAATATTTTCCACTTGAAATTGTCCCGCTTCATTCTGAATGGGATGGATGTGAGAGAAGAATTGCAGATCATCACTGACGACAATCAAGTGTATCTTTTTTTCATGGACAATATCAAATTCAGAGACGGGATTTCCGCTACTATCTTGAATATCAATCCCTAAAACAACGGGTTGATTGGCAGCGATCGCCGAGGGAATCGTGAGTTTTGCGAGTGTGGCATTCTGTGGTTCTCCATGACTCTCCCCAGAATGTTCTGAATGAGAATCCGGGTGATGCTGCTGCTGATGTCCATCTCCCATCCCTTGATGGTGATCCGAACCCATTCCTTCTGCCTCAGAGGATTCATTTAAAGATGCCTCAGTGGTGGGGGTAGAACAACCGGGAATGAAAAATAAACTAGAGGCGATCGCCACGGCAATAATCAACCGATTCATCAAAAACAACCTTTAAAAGTTCATAATTTTTAGCCTATCATGAGATTATGAAATTGCAATGAAATACGCGGGCGGCGAGAAAGCAAAGGAAAACTGAAGCTTGATGTCCCAATTCCAATCCTTCTCCACTTTTCGTAGTAACGACTTCAGTCGTTTCCGGGTCCCCTATCCCAATTTCAGAAATCAGCGGGAGTTTGAACCCCCAGAGAGATTCCAGAAGAAACGACTGAAGTCGTTACTACAAACAAAAGATAACGACTTCAGTCGTTACTACAAACTAAGATAACGACTTCAGTCGTGATGTTGAACTGACTGTTTGTGCCACCTGAGTTACCAAGGACTGCCAATCAGGGTGAAGGCGGACCAATAATAGGGATGAGTTAAATTTGACTGAGATAGATTGCTGATTTCTTCGGGTAAGGGGATTTCCTGATTCGCAGTATAGAGGATACCATTCTCGACTCGGACCTTGCCTTGAATCATGGCAATTTGGGTTTGCCGGAGGGCTTCTGCTTTGATGGGGGCCTGACTTAAATGGTGATAAAATTCACTCATTAACCCAAAGGTTCCTTCATCAGAAACATACCATAAACTGGCTAGGGCAGTTTTAGCGCCTGCTTTGACTGCTAACCCGGCAAATCCTAATTCTGCCTGTTCATCCCCCACAGCAGTGCGACAAGCGGAGAGGACGAGTAATTCTAACGGTGGGTCGTTAAAACCCAGTTCTCGAATTTCATCCATTTTTAGCTTCCGGTCCCAGAGTTGAATATAGGAATTGCTGAGTTTTCCCGGTTGAAATTCTCCATGAGTTGCTAGATGAACGATGGAATATTGATGTTCTCTTCGTTCTCGTTTGAGGGTTTCTAAGGTGAACAATTCATTGATAAAGGATTGCCCTTTTCGCACTTTTGTGGTAATTGTTTCTACTTCTAAGGGAACTGCGGGTAAGGGGTCTAACTCGGTAAATTCAGAAGCCCCCATTGCTAAGACTTCCCGAGTTTTAATGTCCGCATATCGGGTATCGGTTAAACTCAAGGAAGGCATCAGTCCCACGCTGTATTTTTCCACGAGGAATTGATTGCCATCATGGAGGGCCGCTAGGGGAAGACTTCGCAATCCACTATCCATAATGAAGGCCAAATTTTGAATATTCTGGGCGTTTAACTCCGCTTCGATGGGGGCAATTATCCAGTTATAAAGCTGTTGGGCGCTTTGTAAATAGCGGTTGCGGCGAATTCCCGTTGCAGTAATTTCTCCGCGAAAGGCATTGGCGACTTTTTCAATTTCGGCGCGACTGGTGTTAGGAATTCGTTTGGGAATGGGTTGTCCCTCTCGGGTGACGATCAGGATTTCCAGTTGGTCCTGGTCCCGATCGCCCTCTAAATTGATGGGGACAAACCTCACATAAATTAAGGCGGGTTTCACTCCGGTTTCTGCTTCGATATTCCCCATCAGGGTTTGCGCTTGGGTTAAGGAAACCATTTGTGTTGGCGCAATCCCGTTATGCTGACTAAAACTGTCAGTAAAGACTTGTTCCATTGCCGCCATGCCGGTATCAATGTTTTGGGCAACGGATTCCCGAAAGTTACCCAAAGCAGGTCCTTGATTCCCTTCCCTGAAATTGCTTTCGATCGCCGATCGCAAGGTTTCAGTAATTCCTTGTTGAATCAAGAGCACGGGCGGTTCTCCGGGGAGTTGCAGGGGGGTTTCTGCCAACAGAGGCGGTACAGGTTCTGGAATTGTCAGGGTGGGTTCTACTTCTGGGGAAGGGGGTACAATCTCCTCAGAGGCGATCGCAATTGTCTCGATAGTTGCCGGTGCGATCGCCGGATTTTCAATGGTGGGGACAATCACCGGGTTGGTTTCTTCTACAACTGTCGATTCAACAGCAACAGGGATGGATGTTTCCTCTGGGGATACCTCTGCTGGGGATGCTTCTGGGGTGGGTTCTACTGCTGCTGGGGTTTCCGATGCTGTTTCCGTTGTTGCTGGGGTTTCTGATGGCAAGGGTTGTATATCGGTGGGTCCCGGTGTGATTGTCGGTGTCGAAATCGGTTCCTCGGGAGGTAGTTCCCCAATCGGTTCCTCGGGAGGCAGTTC
>NZ_JAFLQW010000148.1 GCF_017313335.1 Phormidium pseudopriestleyi FRX01
AAAAGGATGGGTTTTCTTATGCCACATAAATCACGCGCCGATTTTCCTCTCGACACCAACCAGGGTACAGGTATGGTGCGAGTCTCCAAGAGGGCAGAAAGATGAAAATCGCTTTTACCGAAGCATCTTGGGTAGACTATCTCTGGTTACAAGAGAAGGATAAAAAACTTTTAAAAAGAGTCAACCTACTTATTAAAGATATAATTAGAAGTCCATTTGAAGGGATTGGCAAGCCAGAGCCACTCAAAGGTAACTTGTCTGGATATTGGTCAAGAAGGATTAATTCTGAGCATCGTTTGGTTTATGGCATTTCTGAGGAAGAAGTTATTGTTATTTCCTGTAGATTTCACTATGAGAAATGAAAACTGATTCAGAAATTCGCATTGAAGGAATGCAAGCCTTGATTATTACCCTGGGTCTTGTCGAAGCCGAGCGTTTTGTCCTAATGATGACACGCGATCGGTTTGATTACACCCAATGGCGGCAAGAGGGTTTGCCCAAAATTAGTCTGAAGGAATTAGCGGAAGCCGCAAATACTCTGACTAATCAGTTGGGTAATTCCCATCAAGGGGAGTGAAATTTAAGCCCAGTCTGTACAAAGACTAGGAAAAAAGTAACTGGATGAATACTGAAAATCTTCAAATTAAATACCCAATCGGAGTTGAAAAAGCCGTTGAAATGACCAGGGATGAAATGTAACAGCACATCCGTTTAATGGCTGCATTGAAAATGTTTGAGTTGGGGAAAGTCTCAGCAGGAAAAGCGGCTGAGTTAGCAGGGATGTCAAGACTCGATTTTTTTGAGACTTGCAGCCGATATCGAGTGAGTATTTTTAATTATCCTCCGGAAGAGTTGGAAGCGGAACTAGAAAGCGATTTAGATGTACTCAGGAGTTCCAGTTAAACATGAAAATCGTTTCCAATACAGTATTATTGCTTTAGAAAAAATTGGTAGGTTAACTTCTGCTAAATATTTGACAAAGAACTGAGGAAAGAAGATGCCATCAGTAAATGTTATTTCCAAAATTTATGAACAAGATTATCCTGAATGGTTAGACATTACTCTCAAGCAGTTGCAAAATGGAGAGTTAGAAAACGTTGATTGGGAACATTTAATTGAGGAAATATCCGCTTTGGGAAACGAGCAAAGACATAAAGTGAAAAGTTATTTGTTAAGGCTTTTAATTCACCTGCTGCTTTATGATTACTGGGAATCGGAAAAAGAGTGGTCTGGCAAGGGATGGGAAACAGAAATTGATAACTTTAGATTGGAATTAGATTTGCTATTTGAGTCTAAAGTTCTTTATAACTATTGTGTCCAAGTCCTAGATAAGATTTATCAAAAAGCTAGAACAAATGCGATTCGGAAATCTCAGCTATCTCCAGACATATTCCCAGAAAATTGCCCGTATTCTTTAGTAGAAATTCTCTCTCCCGAATGGTTGCCTTGATGACAAGAAAAGTTTCGCAGCGGTCTCTCCATTCCTCAACGGTCGTCTCTATGAGCGGTTTGTTAGATTTTCAATCTCTTGGGGAGTAGGCGCGAATTCGCCTGCGGGAACAAAAGTTCTCGGACTTAATAATCAGACGATTCCAAATCAAAAACTGAGTATATGAGTGAAATTAAAATTCCTGTCTTAGACCTAAAGCCCCAGTACGAGCAAATTAAGGACGAAGTTCAAGGGGCGATTAACCGTGTTTTAGAATCAGGTCAGTTCATCATGGGGCCTGATGTTAAGCTGTTTGAGCAGGAAGTCGCAAAATATGTAGGAGTTAAACACGCGATCGCTGTAAACTCTGGTACAGATGCTTTGGTAATTGGGTTAAGGGCGCTAGGAATTGGGGAAGGTGATGAGGTGATTACCACTCCGTTTTCTTTTTTCGCCACGGCGGAATCCATTAGCAATTTGGGCGCAAAGCCAGTTTTTGCGGATATTGACTCCAAAAGTTTCAATATTGACCCCAAGGAGATTAAAGCGAAAATTACGCCTCGGACTAAGGCGATTATGCCTGTTCACCTCTATGGGCAACCTGCGGCAATGGGACAGATTATGGAGTTGGCACAGGAATATGGCTTAAAAGTGATTGAAGATTGTGCTCAATCTTTTGGGGCAAGATATTGGGGAACTTGTTCGTCTTGTCAGGGTCATTGCCAGGAAACCACCCTGGAATCCCTACGAGGGAAATTTACGGGGGCGATCGCAGATGTTGGGGCTTATTCCTTTTTCCCTTCCAAAAACTTGGGAGCTTATGGGGATGGGGGCATGGTTGTCACCAATGATGACCAAGTTGCGGAAATTGCGCGAATGTTGCGGGTGCATGGGGCGAAGAAGAAGTATCACAACGAAGTTTTGGGGTACAATTCTCGCTTGGATACTTTGCAAGCCGCGATTTTGCGGGTGAAGTTGCCTTATTTGGCACAGTGGAATGAGGGGAGGCGTCAGGTGGCTAAAACTTACAATGAGTTATTGGCGGATGTTGCGGGGATAATTACTCCAGAGTTGGCTGATGGTCATGTGTTTCACCAATATACGATTCGGGTTTTGGATGGGAAACGGGATAAGGTGCAACAATATTTGGGTGAGCAAGGGATTGGCTCAATGATTTATTATCCTGTTCCTCAAGACCAGTTGCCTGTTTATCAGGGGCAGTATCCCAAGATGCCAGTGAGTGATTTGTTGGGGACTGAGGTTCTGAGTTTACCGATTTGGCCTGAAATGGCATCAGAAAACATGGCAGTGGTTGTTAATGTGGTGAGTGGAGTTCTTGAGTAATTCAATAATAAAATGTTCAGCCTTAAATCAGGAGGTTTTATGGCAACTCCATTAGAACCAGTCTCCGAAATCTTGTATGACAATGACTATAATCTTTGGGTGATAGAAACCGTTAAACAGTTGGAAAAGCGCGACTTTGATTCTGTTGACTGGCAGAACTTAATTGAAGAGGTATCTGACTTGAGTCGGCGGCAAAAAAAGAAACTGAAAAGTTTATTAAGGAATTTGTGGTCACATTTACTGAAATTAACCTACTGGGAATCTGAGGTTGAGAGAAATCAATTTCATTGGAAAGGTGAAATTAGAAATTTTCGCCAACAGATTCAAGATGAACTGGAAGATAGCCCTAGCCTCAAGAATTATTTGCAGGAAATTCACGGGGAATGCTATCAAGATGCCATAGAAATTGTCAGCGATAAATCACAACTTCCTTTAAGTCACTTTCCGGAAACACTGACGGGTACTCTAGAACAGGTTTTAGATGAAAATTGGTTTCCATAATTGGACACTATGGGCGTATTTATCAATTACAATAACTGAGTGTCAAGGTATGAGCCTTCCAAAAACTTGGGAGCTTATGGGGATGGGGGCATGGTTGTCACCAATGATGACCAAGTTGCGGAAATTGCGCGAATGTTGCGGGTGCATGGGGCGAAGAAAAAGTATCACAACGAAGTTTGGGGGTATAATTCTCGATTGGATACGTTGCAAGCTGCAATTTTGCGGGTAAAGTTGCCTTATTTGGAGCAGTGGAATGAGGGTAGGCGTCAGGTGGCTAAAACTTACAATGAGTTATTGGCGGATGTTGAGGGGATAATTACTCCAGAGTTTGCGGATGGTCATGTGTTTCATCAATATACCATTCGGGTTTTGGATGGGAAACGCGACAAGGTGCAGAAATATCTGGGTGAGCAAGGGATTGGGTCGATGATTTATTATCCTGTGCCACAAGACCAGTTGCCTGTTTATCAGGGGCAGTATCCCAAGATGCCAGTGAGTGATTTGCTAGGAACTGAGGTGCTGAGTTTACCCATTTGGCCTGAGTTGGAACCCAGAAATATACATTTAATGATTAAAGTTTTGAAAAAAATATTGGTCGATTGAAAGAGGGTAGATTGTGGTTTTTGAGTCGCAAATTCAATCTGTGATATTCTCAGGCAAATAACCAAAAGTCAGACTAAATTGAATGAAATTTTTCCAGAAATTACT
>NZ_JAFLQW010000199.1 GCF_017313335.1 Phormidium pseudopriestleyi FRX01
CGATAGAGCGCTACATTAACGACCCTCATCATGGTTGGACTACAGTGTAGGCGGTTAAAACCGCTCGTGTGGGCTTTCCACATAGCATCTTTAGAGCGCGAGGCTACCAGCCCTACCGTGTTTCTCTTGTGTAGTAGGTAGATGTCGTAATTGGGAAAAAACTTTTTTGAATTGACCCCTTGACATCTATAAGGAATTAAGGCAGTATTGTAAATTGCAGTGCAAAACTGCATTTTCGCGGAACTGGCGGAATTGGTAGACGCGCTAGATTCAGGTTCTAGTGTCCGCAAGGACTTCCGGGTTCAAGTCCCGGGTTCCGCATCTACAACCCATTGAATACCCAAATGTTGACGAGCCTTCAGAATCCTCTGGTCAAGCAGATGCGGAAGTTGCACGCTGCAAAGGAGCGCGATCTCCAGCAAATGTTTCTGTTGGAAGGGACGCACCTCTTGGAGGAAGCCTGTGGGGTGGATTATCCCCTAGAGGTGGTCTGTTTTACACCGGAGTGGCAAGCTCGCTATCCCAAATTATGGGAACAGGTGACCCAGCGATCGCCCCGGTGTGAACTCGTCAACGAAGCAGTCCTCAAGGCAGTCGCGACCACGGTACAACCGGATGGAGTTGTCGCAGTCGCCAAACGGCGCGAGCCTGTGGTCCCTTCAATTCCTTGGTCCGGTTTGACCCTCGCCTTAGAAACCCTCCAAGACCCTGGTAATCTCGGGACCCTAATTAGAACCGCTGCCGCCACCGGAACTCAAGGCATTTGGTTAAGTGCTGATAGTGTAGATCCAGCTTCTCCAAAAGTTTTACGCGCCTCTGCCGGACAGTGGTTTCGCTTGCCTGTTGCCGTCAGTGCTGACTTGAAGAGCGATGTCATCCGCGCACAACAACAAGGGGTGCAGGTGATTTCTACCACTGCCGATGCACCCCTAACGTATTGGGAAATTGATTATCAGCAGCCGACTTTAGTTTTACTTGGCAATGAAGGCGCAGGATTATCCTCCGACTTACTCTCCACCGCCGATTATCAAGTTCGGATCCCCTTGCAGTCTGGGGTCGAATCCTTAAATGTTGCGATCGCCGCTGCCTTAATTTTATATGAAGCTCTGCGTCAAACCAGCCATTCCTCTCCGGTTGCTTAAACTCAGGGAATTCAAACTAACAAACCTTAAGGGATTAATCCTCAGCTTTTGGTTTGTGCAATTCTTTAAAAAATTCATCAATATCAGCCACGGCCTCTTCCAGATCATGGAGGGTAAAAGTCGCCTTCTCTTCTTCTGCCGTCTTAATCGCTTGCCGTTCAGCTTCGCGAGCAGATGCAGCCTTCTGGTCCTCCACCAATTGCAAACGCTCTTGCAATGCATTTAGAGAATCTAAGAATGCTTTCTCCGCTGCCTCCCGGTCTTCGTGCTGATGGTTGCTCATAACAAATTGACTCCCAACTCAATATGCACCGCTCCGATTACCTCCGATTCCGGAGAATGGGACGAGTACAAATACTATGCCCTCGGTCTTACAGTGTAGATGCATCCGGTGATCCCTAGGCGATCGGTACAGTCTTAGAGAACAAAAGACAAAAACCCGGGTTTCTGGCCCTAAATTGTTGCTCTGATGTAGAGATTTTGCGAAAAACCTGGATTCTAACCTCTACTGTACCGCTACTCTCCCCGGGTTGGACCGATTGTTTGACCCCGCCCAGGGAAGGTTGCCAAACCCCTCTTCTCAACCCGAATCTCAGGATGTAATGTGGGTCTGATTCCGTTGTGGCAATCAAGCTGAGTTTATCCCTTTTTGAGAAAACTGGCTATTTTGCGATCGCCATCAAGCTACACCTAGAGGTTAAGCCCTATCCGGTGGGTAAGGTAAAATATCCCGGGGGTGAAAACCACCGCCTAACGGGGATGAGAACGGTTTGTTTAGATAGAGTACAAGTTGGCGACCCATTCTCCATACCCGTTATAAGGAAGGGTAGGCTGACGTTTCCAGGATAAAGCCGGTCCAGTGCCAACAATCCGTTCTGTTGCCTGAGACCAGCGCGGATGAGGCTTATTCGGATTGACATTCGCCTCTAAATCGTACTCGCTCGGCACTAAAGTATTCCAATAAGTCGCCGGTTGTTCGGCTAGGAACTCGATTTTAACAATAGATTTAGCTCCCTTAAACCCGTATTTCCACGGAATTACCATCCGCAGGGGTGCTCCATGTTGTTTGGGAAGGGTCCGACCGTAAATTCCCGTAGCAAAAAAGGCCAGTTCGTTGGCCATTTCCTCAATTCTCAAACTTTCGGTGTAAGGCCAAGGTAAGCTGCCTAAATGAAATCCAGGACCTGGAGTAATCTCTGGATCATAAAATGAGGTAAATCGCACAAATTTAGCGGCACTGGTGGGTTCCACAGCTTCAATCATGCGTTTCATGGGGAATCCAATCCAGGGAACAACCATTGCCCAAGCTTCTACACATCGGAAGCGATAGATGCGTTCTTCTAGGGGAAATTGGGTTTGAATTTCATCAATATCATAAATGCGGGGATTTTTGACGAGTCCACTGACTTCAACTTTCCAGTTTTCTGTGGGCAAACTTTGGGCGGATTTCCAAATTGATTTGGTGCCGCCAAATTCATAAAAATTGTTGTAACGAGAGGCAAAGGTTTGGTCGGTGATGGGCCGATCGCCTTCTATAAAATTAGGGTTGCGCGGGATATTGGCTAAGGGAGTGGTATTTTGGATGAGTTCGCTCAGGGAGTCCGAGTTGGTTTCACCGTTACAGCCAGCGATCGGTAGAACTGTCGCCCCAATCCCCGCAGCGATGGCAGTCTTCAAAAAGCGACGACGGGACAAAAAGGCGGTTTCTGGAGTGGTTTGGTGTTCGGGAATTTCCCAGGATTTGATAATGCGGATGAGAACCATGATTGATAAATTTGGCAGTTGCCTTCAGGGTTTTTGAATTGAATCATCAAGAAAACTTAAGGAAATTATAGACCAAATTGTGGGGGCGATCGCCCCTGCCACTCCAGGACGAACTCCAGGGTGGATAGCCCCGTCTCATACCCAATCCGATTTTCAAAGGTCGTTTTTTATAGTAGAGTAGCCCGCGCAGGGCTCTGATGAGCCCCGCCTGTCCTGAGCCCCGTCGAAGGGTCGAAGGGTCGAAGGGTCGAAGGGTCGAAGGGTCGAAGTGCGGGCTTTGTCCGTGTAGACCCACCCTTGAGTCGCGCTTCTTTTTATAGACCTTTGACAACCGAATTCCGTATTAGTCCGGAAGTGAGCATTTTAACCGTCCTGAGACTCTCTATCTCTGGTAAGAGAGGGCAAAAGGTCGATTACGAGAGGGTTCTGGCGTTTTTATGTGACCTCGAATGCACCGACAGGCCATTGAGTCTTCCTTTGTTCGTATAATATAGGCGCGAAAACTCTATCTGATGAGGGTGGATTTTACTACTTTGGGAATGGGACAAACCTGGAATACCGGGGTAATAATAAACCTATAAGAGAAAAAACCTTCAGAGATATAGGTCAAGGAAGAATCGTGATGTTCATTTTATCAAACTTATTAACTCAGTCAAAAACCCTTTATAAACTTCGGGTGAATGATGTCCTGCTCCCTATCCGTAACTGGATCGATAGCATTGAAATTAAAAATCCGGAACAGGCCAAAGGATTGTGCAAGCTGATTCCGGCGCAATGTCCATTTGAACGGGATATCAAGCTATTTGGACGGACTTTATTTCACATTCCGCCGCTGTGTAAGCTCAATCCCTTTTATGAGCAACTGGTATTTCTGCGGTTTAGGGCCTTATGTTTCCTCGCCGATGAATGTGGCGAAGATGTCACCGTCTATTGTTAATCCGCCTCCCATAACCCTTTACTTTCCAAGGCTTCTATCCCTTCAGCTTCAAGACGTTGCGCGGGTAACTGCGTAGATTTACTCAGATTACAAGCCGGTTTCTCTAAGCCGAACTCCTAGGGACGGTTACTACGACTCAACCTAGATTGACCGATTCGTTACATTTTGTTACAGTAGAGAAACGAGAGGCAAAACATTGCATCTCAATTGTTAATAAATGACGGAGCCAATATGAACGGCAACATTCGCATCGGCAACTTATTCGGAATTCCTTTTTATGTAAACCCCTCGTGGTTTTTAGTGCTGGCTTTAGTGACCTTTAGTTATGGCGGAGCGCTGGCCTCTCAATTTCCAGCAATGGGTATAATATTACCCTGGATATTAGGATTGGTTGCGGCGTTGTTGCTGTTTGCTTCAGTATTAGCGCATGAATTGGGACATAGTTTTGTAGCCATTCGTCAGGGAATTGAAGTCAAATCGATCGCCTTATTCCTGTTCGGTGGACTCGCTAGTTTAGAACGAGAGTCAAAAACTCCTGGTGAGGCATTCTGGGTGGCGATCGCCGGACCAGCGGTGAGCTTCATGTTGTTTATACTGTTTAGTGCAGTTGCCTTAACAACGCCCGTCACTGGCCCAGTCGCTGCAATTTTGGGACTGTTGGCCTCGATAAACTTAATGTTAGCCCTGTTTAACCTGATTCCCGGTTTACCCCTCGATGGCGGGAACATCCTCAAATCCCTCGTCTGGAAAATTACCGGCAACCCCTATAAAGGTGTGATGTTTGCCGGACGAGTCGGCCAAGCACTCGGTTGGATTGCGGTACTCCTCGGTGGGTTGGCCATCCTCGGCATCAGTAACGTTGGCAGCTTCTGGACGCTGTTAATCGGGTTCTTCGTGATTCAGAATGCGGGAACTGCTGCACAATCGGCCTCAATTCAAGATACCCTTTCTCACTATACTGCTGCGGATGCAGTCAACCCCAACAGTCCGATTGTCTCTGCCGAACTCTCCTTGCGTGAGTTTGCCAACGAGTATATTATCGGTAGCAAAACCCAGTGGCGCAAGTTTTTAGTCACCGATGAGGCCGGATATTTAATCGGGTCGATCTCAGTGGATGATTTGAAACTAATCTCGACCTCTGACTGGCCGACGACTCAGGTTAAAGAACTGATGAAAACAGTGGAATCAACGACTACTATCAAATCCAATGTCACCTTACTCGAAGCGATCGCCATTCTCGAAGACCGCGACCTGTCTGAGTTACCTGTGATTAATGACAATGGGGTATTAGTCGGACTCCTGGAAAAAGGTGAGATTGTCCGGAAACTGCAAAAACAAAAATCTAGCCAAACTAATCCGGCCTAATCCTTCATCGGCTCTTAGTTTAACCTAACTCTGACCCGGTTTCATTCAGAAACCGGGTTTTTTGTGTCCCTCATCCGTCCCCTCAGCAGAATTTTAAGCGGAATTTTAACAACGCACCCCTTAACCTTGGCAATCTCTCCCTATCAATGATTTTCGTCAATCCGTCCCTAACTTAGGGAATTTTAAGCGACCTGTTCATAAGAACTTAAGGCCAATCTTAAGTAAGAATACTGAACTTGTCAAAGGGAATACAATCCAGTAGACTAATAGAATACTAATAATAGGCTTGTTGTTTAATTCAGCCCCGGTATTAACAGCCCTCCAATAAATAAAAAATGGGGTGGGGTTTTCCAGAATCAGGCAATCAGTGGGGGAACATCAGGATGCTAAAGGGGATAAAGATTAACAGATAAGGAGATCAAGGGAGATCATGGGTTATTGGATTGCTTCAGTCAAACAATTAACAGGCAAGCAGATTCAGTTCATCATCACTGGATTGTTTGCCACAGTGATTGGCGCACATCAACACCCCTTGTTGGCCCAAGGCATTGACCCGGCAAGCGATGGGACCGGGACCACGATTACCACGGATGGACCACAATTTAATATTCAAGGGGGACAAACATCGGCAGATGGGGCCAATTTGTTCCACAGTTTTAACCGCTTCAATTTAGACGC